>NZ_JBFXGV010000022.1:0-48770 GCF_050177655.1 Paenirhodobacter sp. | reverse complement strand
GCTTCAGCCGGCTCGCGTTCGCACCGAAGGAATTGGTCAGGAACAGATCCGAGCCCGCCTCGACCGCGCCGCGGTAGAGGGCGGCGATCCGGTCGGGGTGATCGACGTTCCAGAGCTCCGGCGGCTCGCCCGAGGCCAGCCCCATGTTGAAGAGATTGGTCCCCGTCGCGCCATCGGCCATCAGCCAGTCACGGGTCTCGAGCAGGTGCTTGAGCGTATTGGTCATGGCCGGGCCCTTTCTTGCTTGCGCAGATTTGCGCATCTCCTGCCATGGGGCGGGCGAAAGTGCAATTTCGATCTCTTGAAGATGGCCTTGAACGGGGCGCATCACCCCGAGGCCCGGGCGGCGCGCCGGGCAGCGGGCGGGGGCGGCGGATTGCATGCAGCAGTCCGCTCGCGGCGAGCATGAGCCCGCTGCGCGAAGGCGCGGCGATATAACGGGGCGAAAGGCGGGGCGCGAAGCTCATCTTGAACTGGCGCAGCCCGGCGGCGCCCGCGTCACGCTCGACCCGGCGCCAGATCAGCGCGGCGGGCCCGGTCGTCGCGCCCGCGCGGGGCGGCAGCGCGGCGAGCGACAGCCGGCGGACCCCGCGCGCGGCGGCCTGCGTGATCGCCGCCGCGATCAGCGCCTGCATCGTGCCGTCCGGGGCATCCGGGGCGGGGCGCATCAGATCGAGCACCCATTCCCGCGCATTGGCGTGAAAGCTTGCGAAACCGATCAGCCTCCCGTCCCGCCAGGCCAGGAACACCTCCTGGCGGCGCAGGTATTCGGGCGCGTAGCGGCCCATCGAAAAGCCGCGCTCCCCGCCACGGGCCGCGGCCCAGTCGCAGGCGATCGCGCCCATCGCGGCGAAGGGCAGGGCCGGGCCGCCGGAACTGACCGTCACCCCGGCCTTGTGTGCCTTGCGCAGCTTGCGGCGCAGGCCGGCGCGGGCGGGCCCGTCGAGGTGGAACTCCTGCGGTGCGAGCCAGACCTCCTCCGCCACGGGGGCGATCTGCCAGCCCGCCGCGCGCATTTGCGCCGCGACGCGGCCCGAGATCTTGTAGAGGACGGGGCTGCGCCCTTCGGCTTTTGCCGCGCGCTCCAGATCGGCAATCAGCGCGGGCAGGGCGGGGCGACCGAACGGATCGAGCAGCGCGACGAGCGTCTGCGGCGCGCGTCCGATCATCCAGCCCGAGCGCGCGCCGGGGCCGAAGAGCACGCCATGCTCCCCCTGGTGGAGCAGGCCCAGCTCGGCCTGCGGGCTTGTCGCGACGAGCAGCGCGACGCGCGGGCTGACCGTTTGCGTGGGCGCCGCGAGCACCGGGCCGAGCCGGATCGCGGGGCCGGGTCGGCGCGCGATCGCAGCCAGCGCGATCAGCGCGGGGGCGGCGTAATAGACCAGACGCCAGGCGAGAACGGCGCCCAGAAGCTCGGTCTGCCCGGCCGCGGGCAGGAGCGAGACGAGCGTGATCTCGAACGGGCCGATCCCGCCCGGCGTGCCGGAGACGAATCCGGCGCCGAGCGCGAGCAGGAAGGCCGGGTAGAGATGGAGGAGGCCAAGCCCCGCCTCCGCCGGCAGCAGCACCCAGAGCGCCAGCGCGGCAAGGCCGGTGTCGAGCGCGGCAAGGACGAGGATGCGCCCCATGGCCCGCAAGCCCGGCAGGCGGATCCGGCGCGCGCCGAGGCGGATCTCGGGCAGCAGAAGCGCGGTCAGGCCCAGCGCGCCGCCAAAGACGAGGCCGATCCCCGCGAGACCCTGCACCGCCAGGATATGCAGGCCCAGATGCGCCTTGGGGGCGAGCGCGAGCACCAGCGCCGTCAGCACCGCCCAGCCGGCGAGGAAGCTTGCCGCGACGGTCGCGGTGAGCCGCGTCGCCTGGGCGATCGAGAGGCCCGGCAGCATGCGCCAGCGCACCAGCGCCCCCGAGACGAGGCCAAAGCCGATGGTCTGCGAGAGGGCGATCGCGCTCCAGCCCGCACGGCGTGCGGCGCGCGGATCGACATGGGTGCCCTGCAGCCGGTGGATCAACGCGTCATATTGTGCGAGCGCGCCGAAGCTCGCCGCGGTGGCGAGCCCCGCGAGGGCCCATTGCGGCGCGGAGATCCGCGTGCTGGCCTGCAGCACCTCCGCGGGATCGAGCGCGGCGAGCCGGTCGCGCAGCAGCCACAGGAAGGCGGCCAGGAGCGCGATGCCGAGCGCCTGCCGAAGCAGGGTGGCATCGACGGGGGGCAGGCCCGGGGCCCGCACGATCGCGCGCAATCCGGCGCGCGGCGGCGCATCCGAAGGTGCCCCGGTCCCGGTCTTTCGCGTCTTTCCGTCTCTGTCGCCCGGCATCCTGATCCTCCTCCTTGGGGCGGTTTTGCACCGGGGGCGGTTCATGGCGGGTTAATGGAGGGGGGGATTCCCCCGGGCAGATGCGCCCAGGGTTAATGCGCCCGGGCGGGGGCGCCTTCGCGCCGGGGGGCACAGCCCGGGCGGAATGCGAAAGGCGCCCGCGGAAACCGGGGCGCCTTGGCGGGCGATCACTTCTGACGGTGCGCTATCGAAGTCTTTCGAGGCTCTCGCGCGGCGGCGGCATTCTGCACGACAAACCGACACCGGGCGCGCACGACATTCCCGGGCGTGCCCCCTCGTCGTCTTCTGGCGCCGAAGCGCGTCAGTTCTCCGTCAGCTCGCGCGCCGCCGTGGCGAGCGCGGTGCCGAGCTGGCCGCGGATCGCCGCTTCGTCGGCCTTGCCGGCGAGATCGGAGATCAGCTTGCGGACGACATCGTCCTGGCCCGCTTCCTCGAAGTCGGCCGCGATCAGCGAGGCGGTGTAATCCTCCGCTTCGGGGCCGGATTTGCCCAGCAGCGAGGCCGCCCAGAGTGCGAGCTGCTTCACCGCGCGCGCCTCGGCCTTGAAGCGCAGGTTGGCGTCATGCGCGAACTTGTTCTCGTAGGCGTTTTCGCGTTCGTCGAAGGTGGTCATGGTTCCCCCCGGGTCTGGTTACTCTTCCTCAACATATGCCCATACACGCGCGCGTGAGCAAGGGCACTTCGTCGCTGCGACTGCGAGGGGAGCGCTAACTTCGGGCGCATCCATGGCCGCGCGCGCGCCGCGGATGCCGTCGCGGCAGCGGCGGGGGGCGGCGCCACCGCGAGAGCCTTGCGGCGCGCCGCCCCTTGGCCTATAGGGGCCAAAAGGGCGTTCGCGCCCGCACTCCGGCCCGCCGCCCGCTTCGGCGCCCCGGACCAGCCCGGAAACGGCCCAGAAACGGAGAGCCCATGGCACCGCGTCGCAAGAAGATCTACGAAGGCAAGGCGAAGATCCTGTACGAAGGCCCGGAACCGGGCACGCTCGTGCAGTATTTCAAGGATGACGCCACCGCCTTCAACGCGCAGAAGAAGGCGACGATCGAAGGCAAGGGCGTGCTGAACAACCGCCTGAGCGAGTTCTTCATGAACGGGCTGACCAATGTCGGCATCCCGAACCACTTCATCCGCCGGCTGAACATGCGCGAGCAGCTGATCCGCCAGGTCGAGATCATCCCGCTCGAAGTCATCGTGCGCAATTTCGCCGCCGGCTCGATCGCGAAGCGTCTGGGCATGGAAGAGGGCACCGCCCTGCCGCGCCCGATCGTGGAATACAGCTACAAGAACGACGCGCTCGGCGATCCGCTGGTGCCCGAGGAATATATCGTCGCCTTCGGCTGGGCCAATCAGCAGGATCTCGACGACATCGTCTCGCTCGCGCTGCGGGTGAACGATTTCCTCTCCGGCATCTTCTACGGCGTCGGCATCAAGCTCGTCGATTTCAAGATCGAGATCGGCCGGGTCTGGGATGGCGATTACATGCGCCTGATCGTCGCCGACGAGATCTCGCCCGACAGCTGCCGGCTGTGGGACATCAAGACCGGCGCGCATCTCGACAAGGACGTGTTCCGCCGCGATCTCGGCTCGCTCACCGACGCCTATACCGAGGTGGCGAAGCGTCTGGGCGTGCTGCCCACCAACCCCGAGCCGATCAAGCCGACGCTCATCAACTGAAAGGACCGCAAGCGATGAAGGCCCGTGTTCATGTGATGCTCAAGGATGGCGTTCTCGACCCGCAGGGGGAGGCGGTGCGCCACGCGCTCGGCCATCTCGGCTTCGAAGGGGTCGAGGGGGTGCGTCAGGGCAAGGTGATCGAGCTCGACCTCGCCGCCACCGACACCGCCGCCGCCGAGGCGGAGGTGAAGGCGATGTGCGAGAAGCTCCTCGCCAATACCGTGATCGAGAAATACACCGTCGAGATCGCCTGAGACCGGGGAACCGGGGCGCCGCCCCGGACCCCGAGGACTTTTCGGCAAGATGAAATCAGGAGTGCTTCCGCGATGAAAGCCGCCGTCATCACCTTCCCCGGGTCGAATTGCGACCGCGATCTTTACGATGCTTTCGCCAAGGCCGGGGCCGAGGTGGTGAAGGTCTGGCACAAGGAAACCGAGCTGCCCGCGGGCGTCGACGTGATCGGCATCCCGGGCGGGTTCTCCTTCGGCGACTACCTGCGCTGCGGCGCGATCGCCTCGCGTTCGGCGATCGGCCAGGCGGTGGCGGATTTCGCGGGCAAGGGCGGCTATGTGCTCGGCGTCTGCAACGGCTTCCAGGTTCTGACCGAGATGGGGCTGCTGCCCGGCGCGCTGATGCGCAACGCGGGGCTGAAGTTCATCTCGAAGCCGGTCGCGCTTACCGTCGAGATGACCGACAGCGCCTTTACCTCGGGCTATGACAAGGGCGAGAAGATCGTGATCCCGATCGCCCATGCCGAGGGCAATTACCAGATCGACGCCGAAGGCCTCGCGCGGCTCGAGGGCGAGGATCGCGTCGCCTTCCGCTATGTCGAGAACCCGAATGGCGCGATGGCGGATATCGCCGGCGTGCTGAGCGAGAATCGCCGCGTGCTCGGCATGATGCCGCATCCGGAGCGCTGCGTGGAGCCCGCGCAGGGCGGCACCGATGGTGCGGCGATCTTTGCGGCCCTGATGGGGGTGATGGCGCAGGCGTGATCTTGCCCATCCCGCGCGGCGCGCTTGTTGGCGCCCCGCGCATCGCCTAAATTCGCGCCATGGCGAGGCGCATGTCCCGGATCAGACCCACCCCTTCCGCCGAAGCGCCCGCGCGCTTCGGGCGCCGGCTCGTGCTGCGCGCGGGCGTCGGCTTTGTCGTGCTGCTGGCGATGGTGGTGATCTGGATCACCAATGCCTGGCTGACCGAGCGGTTCACCGAAACCACCCGGGTGCGCACCGAGCTGCGGCTCGCGCTTTACACCGGCAATATCATTTCGGAATTGCAGCGCACCTCGGTGGTGCCGCTTTTGCTCGCACGCGACCCGGTGCTGACCCGCGCGCTCGAGACCGGAGATTTCTCGAAAAGCTCGGCACAGCTGATCTCGGCGCGCGACGATATCGCGGCGGCCTCGATCCGGCTGCTCGACATGACCGGCCGGGTGGTGGCGGCGACGAACCGCAACCTGCTTGGCGCGACCTATGGCACGGAACCCTTCTTCGTCGAGGCGCAGCGCTCGCGCGAGACGATCTTCACCGCAAGCCAGGGCGCCGAGAGCCCGGGCACCGAATTCAACTATTCCCGCGCGATCGTTTCCGACGGCAAGGCGATCGGCGTGATCGTGGTCGAGGCGGAGCTCTCGAAATTCGAGCGCAGCTGGGCGGGGATTTCCGACGCCGTCGCGGTGGTCGACAGCGAGGGAAGGATCATCCTGACGACCGAGCCGAAATGGCGCGGGCTGACGATGGAGCAGGCGCTCGACGCGCGTTCGGCGCCGACCGCGATCGAGCGCGCACTGCAGGCGACGGCGGATTGGGCGAACGAGCCGCCGGACGCCTATCTCAAGGGCCAGGCGGTGATGCGCACCGAGACCCGCGTGCCCTTCCGCGGCTGGCGGATGATCGCCTTCACGAGCTACGATTCGGTGCGCGAGCGGGTGAACGCGGTGCTCGCGCTCGAGATCATGGGCTTCGCGATCCTGCTCGCGGTCGGCTTCTACGTGATCTCGCGCCGCGCGCGGGTGCAGACCGCGGCCTATCGGCGCGAATCGGTCGAGCTGCGGGCGCTGAACACCCGGCTCAACCGCGAGATCGCCGAGCGCGAGAAGGTGCAGAAAGACCTCGCCGTGGCCGAGCAGACGCTGGCGCAGTCGTCGAAACTCGCCGCGCTCGGCGAGATGTCGGCGGCGGTGAGCCATGAGCTGAACCAGCCGCTCGCCGCGATGAAGACCTATCTCGCCGGCGCGCGGCTGCTGATCCAGCGCGCCCGCACCGAGGAGGCGCTGAGTTCGTTTCAGCGCATCGACGACCTGATCGAGCGGATGGGCGCGATCACCCGGCAGCTGAAGAGCTACGCGCGCAAGGGCGGCGAGGCCTTCGAGCCGGTCGATCTGCGCGCCGCGATCAGCTCGGCGCTCGCGATGATGGAGCCGCAGCTGAAGGGGCGCACGGTGCGGATCCTGCGCACGCTGCCGCGCGGGCAGGTGATGGTGATGGCCGACCGGATCCGTCTCGAACAGGTGATCATCAACCTGTTGCGCAACGCGCTCGACGCGACCAAGGGCAAGCCCGACGCCGAGATCGAGCTGATGCTTGCCACCGGCGAGACGGCGGTCTTCTCGGTGCGCGACAACGGGCCGGGGATCACCGATCTGGAAAAGCTCTTCGAGCCGTTCTGGACGACGAAGAAACCGGGGGAGGGGACGGGGCTCGGCCTTGCGATTTCCTCCTCCATCGTGAGCGATTTTGGCGGTCGGCTGACCGCCCATAACGCCGAGGGCGGAGGGGCGGTCTTCGAGATGCAGCTGCCGCTGATCTCGGAGACGACAACGGAGCCGCGCGCGCGCGGCATCAGAGCAGCGGAGTGAACCGGATGGCACGGATGATGAAGGTCGCGATCGTCGACGACGAGGAAGACATGCGGCAATCGGTCAGCCAGTGGCTGGCGCTGTCGGGTTTCGACACGGAAACCTACGCCTGCGCGGAGGATGCGCTGAAGGTGATCGGGGCGGATTGGCCCGGCGTGGTGATCTCCGACATCCGGATGCCCGGGATGGACGGCATGGCGTTTCTCAAGCGGCTGATGGGGATTGATAGCGGGTTGCCGGTGATCATGATTACCGGGCATGGCGACGTGCCGATGGCGGTCGAGGCGATGCGGCTCGGCGCGATGGATTTCATGGAGAAACCCTTCAACCCCGACCGCATGACGGAACTCGCGAAACGCGCGACCCAGGCGCGGCGGATGACGCTCGACAACCGCGCACTGCGCCGCGATCTGGCGGAGGGCGTGCAGGTGATGGGCAAGCTGATCGGCACCTCGGCGCCGATGGAGCGGCTGCGCGAGGATGTGCTCGATCTCGCGCAATCGGACGGCCATGTGCTGATCGACGGCGAGACCGGCACTGGCAAGACCCTCGTCGCGCATGCGCTGCACGCGACCGGCTCGCGCGCGGGCAAGAAGTTCGTCACCGTCTCCTGCGCGGCCTTCACCGAGGAGGCGCTGACAGCGAAGCTCTTCGGCCCGGTCGAGGAGGGCGGCACGCTGCCGCTCGCCGAGGAGGTGCGCGGCGGCACGCTGGTGCTCGAGGATGTCGAGGCGCTGAGCCTTGGCCTGCAGGCGCGGCTGCTGCAATTCATCAACGAGCAGGGCACCCCCGCGGAGACCCGCATCGTCGCGATCTGCAACGCCCATGGCGAGGGCCGCACGCTGGAAGACGCGCTGCGCCCCGACCTCTATTTCCGCCTCGCCGCGCACAAGATCACCCTGCCGCCGCTGCGCGCGCGCGGCGAGGATGTGCTGACCCTCTTCACCCGCATGGCCGAGCAATTCGCCGAGGAATACGGCTGTGACGCGCCCGAGATCGCCGCGCAGGAGGCCGCGCAGCTTCTGCAGGCGCCCTGGCCGGGCAACGTGCGCCAGCTGATCAACGTGGCCGAACGTGCGGTGCTGCAGGCGCGCCGCGGCTCCGGCTCGATCACCTCGCTCTTGATGGCCGACAACGAGGAGGCCGGCCCCGCGATGACGACCGAGGGCAAGCCGCTCAAGGAATATGTCGAGAGCTTCGAGAAGATGCTGATCGACAACACGATGAAGCGCCACAAGGGCTCGATCTCGGCGGTGATGGAGGAGCTTTGCCTGCCGCGCCGCACGCTGAACGAGAAAATGGCGAAATACGGCTTGAGCCGCGGCGATTACATCTGAGACGGGGAGGGGGCGCCGCCCCCGCCGCTGACGCGGCCCCCCGGGATATTTGAACACTTTGGAAGAGGGTATTTCCAAAGTGGCGAAATATCCCGGGGGTGAGGCCGCAGGCCGAGGGGGCAGCGCCCCCTTTTGCCAGCGTTAACCAATCCTTGACGAAAAAGCGATTGTCTTTGCCAAGGCGCCCCGGCTATTGTCTGTGACATGTCGGTGTCGGCAGGTCTGTGCCTGCGGCGCCCACGGAATTCGCTGATTTCCGGGCCGAAGACCCTGCGATGGCAGGTCGGCGCCCAGGGTCAACCGATTGGTCGAAAGACCGTTCTTATGCCCCCAAGGCCTTGAATCTCGGGGGTTTTCAGTTGGGTACGGGGCGTGATCCCCGGGCTCGGGACGAACCGCGATGATGCGTGCGACAGCTGAACGGGTGATGACGGGCGGGCCTCTGGCCGCCGCCGCCCTTCGCGCATGCGCCGCCATCGCCTCAACGAAAAAACATGCCGCAGGGGTGCTTTCCGCAAGGAGGGGGCCCCCGACGGCATGGGAAACAGGACTAAATGGCAAAGAAGATGCTTATCGATGCCACCCACGCGGAAGAGACCCGCGTCGTGGTGGTGGACGGCAACAAGGTCGAAGAGTTCGACTTTGAAACCATCAACAAGCGGCAGCTCGCCGGCAATATCTATCTGGCAAAAGTGACGCGGGTGGAGCCTTCGCTCCAGGCCGCTTTTGTCGATTACGGCGGCAACCGCCACGGCTTCCTCGCCTTCGCGGAAATCCACCCCGATTACTACCAGATCCCGGTCGCCGACCGGCTCGCGCTGATCGAGGAAGAGCGCGCCTATGCCGAGGCCGAGGAGGCCGAGGAGACGAAGTCGCGCTCGCGCCGGTCGCGCTCGCGTTCGCGCTCGAAGGGCGAGGCCCAGGCCGAGAAGACGGGCGCCGCGGATGCGGTGATCCGCTCGGAAGACATTCCCGGCATGGCGGTGGTCGAGCTGGAAGAGGGCGCGGTCGAGGAGATCGGCGCGCCCGCCGAGATCGTCGAGACGCTCGAGGCGGCAATCGTCGAGCCCGGCGCCGAGGCGCTGCTCGAGGCGGCGGAAGCCGTTGAAACCGAAGCGGAAAGCGCCGAGGTCGCGGAGCCGGTTTCCGAACCGGCCGCCGAGGAGGACAGCTCCGACGAGGAAGAGACCGAGGCCGAAGACACCGGCGATCACGCCGATCACGGCCATCGCGACCACCCCGCCGATGACGAGATCGAATCGGTCGCGGAAGAGGATGTCCACGAGGAGATCCGTGCGCCGCGCAAGCCGCGTCCGCGCCGCTACAAGATCCAGGAAGTCATCAAGGTGCGCCAGATCATGCTGGTGCAGGTGGTGAAGGAAGAGCGCGGCAACAAGGGCGCGGCGCTGACCACCTATCTCTCGCTCGCCGGCCGCTACTGCGTGCTGATGCCGAACACCGCGCGCGGCGGTGGCATCTCGCGCAAGATCACCAATGCCGCCGACCGCAAGAAGCTGAAGGAAATCGCCTCCGAACTCGAAGTGCCGCAGGGCGCCGGGCTGATCATCCGCACCGCGGGCAGCCAGCGCACCCGCACCGAGATCCGCCGCGACTACGAATATCTCATGCGGCTCTGGGAGCAGATCCGCGAGCTGACGCTGAAGTCGATCGCCCCCGCCCCGGTCTACGAAGAGGGCGACCTCATCAAGCGCTCGATCCGCGACCTCTACTCGAAGGACATCGACGAGGTTCTGGTCGAGGGCGAGCGCGGCTATCGCGTGGCCAAGGACTTCATGAAGATGATCATGCCGTCCCACGCCAAGAACGTGAAGCATTACGCCGAACAGCTGCCGCTTTTCGCGCGCTTCCAGGTCGAAAGCTACCTGAGCGGCATGTTCAACCCGGTGGTGCAGCTGAAATCGGGCGGCTACATCGTCATCGGTATCACCGAGGCGCTGGTCGCGATCGACGTGAACTCGGGTCGGGCCACCAAGGAAGGCTCGATCGAGGACACCGCGCTCAAGACCAACCTCGAGGCCGCGGATGAGGTGGCGCGCCAGTGCCGTCTGCGCGACCTCGCCGGCCTGATCGTCATCGACTTCATCGACATGGAGGAGCGCAAGAACAACTCCGCGGTCGAGAAGCGTCTGAAAGACAAGCTGAAAACCGACCGCGCGCGGATCCAGGTCGGCCGCATCTCGGGCTTTGGCCTTCTGGAGATGTCGCGTCAGCGGCTGCGCCCGGGCATGCTCGAATCGACGACGCAGCCCTGCCCGCATTGCCACGGCACCGGGCTCATCCGTTCGGATGACTCTCTGGCGCTGCAGGTGCTGCGCGCGATCGAGGAAGAGGGCACGCGCAAGCGGAGCCGCGAAGTTCTGGTGAAATGCCCGATCGCGGTGGCGAACTACCTGATGAACGCCAAGCGCGAGCATATCGCCTCGATCGAGGCGCGCTATGGCATGGCGGTGCGGATCGAGGCCGATCCGACGCTGGTCAGCCCCGATTTCTCGATCGAGAAGTTCAAGACGGCGACGCGGATCGTGCCTGAGGTCGTCTCGAGTGCGGTGCATGCGACCGCCGAGCTGATGGCCGAGATCGACGAGGCCGAGATCCCCGAAGAGGAGGAGGATCTCGACGACAGCGCCGAGAGCGAGGCCGAGGCGGTCGAGGCGGGCGAGGGCGAGGACCAGCCGAAGAAGAAGAAGCGTCGTCGTCGGCGTCGCCGGAAATCGGGCTCGAACGCGGCGGATGGCGCCGAGGAGGGCTTTGACGAGGGCGAGGACGAAGGCGGCGACGAGGAAGCCGAGGGGGCCGAGGGCGACGACGAGGCCGCGGAAGACGCGGCCCGCGCCGCGGCGGCGGCGGCACTCGCGGCGGTGAGCCTGCCCGAGATCTCCGGCGAAGCGGAGGCCGAGGCCGAGGCGATTGCCGAGACGGTGGTCGCGGCGGAAGCGGCCGAGGCTGCCGAAGAGGCGCCCGCGCCGAAGAAGCGCACGACCTCGTCGCGCTCGCGCTCGCGCTCGAAGAAGGTGACCGAGCCGGTCGAGGGCGCGGAAGCGGCCGAGGGGGCCGAGGAGGCGCCGGCGCCGAAGAAACGCACGACCTCGTCGCGTTCGCGCGCGAAGAAGGTGGTCGAGGAGGCCCCGGTCGAGGCAGTCGCCGAGCCGGTGACCGAAGCGGCGCCCGTGGCCGAGGTCGAGGCCGCGCCGGTGGTGGAGGCCGCGCCTGCGCCGGTCGCCGAGACCCCGGCGGAGCCCGCGCCCGAAAGCGCGCCGGAGCTGGTCGAGACCCCGGTTGAAACGGTGACCGAAGTCACGCTCGAGCCGGCCCCGGTCGAGACCGTGGCGGCGCCCGAGGCGGGGCTCGGCGCCGATCCCGAGGCGCCCGCGCCGGAACCCGAGCCGGTTGGCGAGGCGGCGGACGACAGCGCGCCGAAGCGCCGCGGCTGGTGGTCGATGAGCAAGTAAGCCACTGACAGAAAAGCGAAACGCCGGGCCAAGCGCCCGGCGTTTTCATGCGCCCCGCCGCACCCGGTAGCGCAGCACGCCACCCTCGTCCGTCGCCTCGATCAGCCGATGCCCGGCCTGCGTGCAAAAATGCGGTACGTCGATCCAGCTTGCCCCGTCGGTCGCCTCGAGCACCACCTCGGCGCCGGGCGCGAGCGTGGCGAGCACCTTGCGCAGGCGCAGCACGGGCAGCGGGCACAAGAGGCCGCGCGCGTCGATGATCCGGGGGCTTTCCATCGCTCCGGGCTAGCGGCGGCGCGCGGATTTGTCCACGTCCTTGTGACCGGGCGCGCGCGCAGGGCGGGTGACGGCGCCCGCGCGCCCATGCTATGGGGGGGCCATGTTCGGAATTGATCTCATCGACGCCGCCTTCCTGCCCGCCGCGCTCGTCGCGCTGGTGGCGGGGCTTTTGTCCTTCCTCTCGCCCTGCGTGCTGCCGATCGTGCCGCCCTATCTGGCCTATATGGGCGGGGTGAGCATGGGCGAGCTGCGCGAGGGGCGTCGCTCGGCGGTGCTGCCGGCGATCTTCTTCGTGCTCGGCCTCTCGACCGTGTTCCTCTTGATGGGGCTCGCGGCCTCGGCGATGGGGCAGTTCTTCCTGGCCTATCGCGAGTGGTTCGGGCGGATCTCCGGCCTCGTCATCATCGGGCTCGGGCTGCATTTTCTCGGCCTCTACCGGATCGGGATCCTCGACCGCGAGGCGCGGATCGACGCGGGCGACCGCGGCGGCTCGACGCTGGGGGCCTATGTGCTCGGTCTCGCCTTCGCCTTCGGCTGGACCCCCTGCATCGGCCCGCAGCTTGGCGCGATCCTTTCGATCGCGGCGCAGGGCGGCTCGCTTGGTCGCGGCACGGCGCTGCTTGCGGTCTATGCCGGTGGGCTCGGCATTCCCTTCCTGCTCGCCGCGGTCTTCATCAGCCGCGCGATCGGGGTGATGAACCGGATCAAGCGCCATATGGGCCTGATCGAAAAGACCATGGGCGCGCTTCTGGTGATCGTGGGCTTGCTGCTGCTCACCAATGCCTTCTCGGCGCTGAGCTTCTGGCTGCTCGAGACCTTCCCGGCGCTGGCGCAGCTCGGCTGACCGGGCAGGGGGCGCCGCCCCCGCCGCTGACGCGGCCCCCCGGGATATTTCCTCTCTGTAGAAATGGGTTTCTATAGAGCCAAAATATCCCGGGGGAGTCTCCGGGATCGGAGACGGGGGCAGCGCCCCCCGCTCCGGCGCTTTGCCGCCGGCGTGACGGCAACTTGTTTTGACCCTCCCGCGCGTGCGCGTTATAGGGGCTTCGATACGGGGGCGCGGATGCACCCCATGGGGGTGTTCGTGATCCGTTTTATCCTGTCCACGCTCGGGGGGATCTTCTCCTGGATCGTCACCGCGCTCTTCTTCGCGGCGCTGACGGTCGGGGCGATCTTCTGGATGTATTCGCGCAACCTGCCGAGCCATGAGCAGCTCGCGCAATACACGCCGAAGACGATCTCGCGGATCTATTCGGGCGAGGGCCGGCTGATCGACGAATTCGCCGAACAGCGCCGCATCTTCGTGCCGATCTCCGACATCCCGCCGATCGTGAAGGAGGCCTTCGTCTCCGCCGAGGACAAGAATTTCTACATCCACAAGGGCTATGACGCGCGCGGCATGATCGCGGCGCTGATCACCGCGGTGAAGACCCGTGGCCAGGATCTGCGCGGCGCCTCGACGATCACCCAGCAGGTGATGAAGAACTTCCTGCTCGACGGCTCGCGCTCGATCGAGCGCAAGATCAAGGAGCTGATCCTCGCGACCCGCGTCGAGGAGGCGCTTTCGAAGGATCGCATCCTCGAGCTTTATCTGAACGAGATCTACCTCGGGCAGAATTCCTACGGTGTCGCCGCCGCGGCGCAGACCTATTTCAACAAGACGCTGAGCCAGCTCACCGTCGGCGAGGCGGCCTATCTCGCTGCGCTGCCGAAGAAGCCGGCCGAGCTCAACCCGGTGCGCAATTACGAGGACGCCCGGCTGCGCCGCAACTACGTGCTGCGCCGGCTCTTCGAGGATGGCCACATCGACCAGGCGACGATGGAGGCGGAGCAGGCCAAGCCCCTGAAATCGGTGCAGAATGGCGATTACCCGCCGTTCCGCGACCAGCTGCCGCCGCGCGATTATTTCACCGACGAGATCCGCCGCCAGCTCTCCAAGAGCTTCGGTCAGGAGGAGTTCTTCGGTGGCGGTCTGACGATCCGCGCGACGATCGACCCGGCGCTGCAGGCGCAGGCGGCGAAGGCGCTGCAGGATGCGCTCGAGAAATACGACCGGGGCCTTGGCATCTGGCGCGGCACCGGGGCGGTGATCCCGGAAACCGAGCTCAAGGACGAACGCAGCTGGCGCGCTGCGCTCTCCGCGGTGCCGACCGACAAGGCGCCGCGCGACGTCGACGGCTGGCATCCGGCGGTGGTGCTCGAACTTTCCGACAAGGCCGCACGGATCGGCATCGAGGGGATCGAGGAAGACGCCGACGGCCACTGGATCCCGGCCGAGGACGTGACCTGGGCGCGCAAGCTTTTGAAGGATGGCAAGCTCGGCCCGCGGGCGAAACGCCCCTCCGATCTCGTCGAGGTGGGCGATGTCGTCGAGGTGAAGGCGATCGGCGAGGGCGCCGATTTCAAGCGCTGGTCGCTGCGCCAGGTGCCGCGCGTCGAGGGCGCCTTCATGGCGATGGACGTGAACACCGGCCGCGTGCTGGCGATGCAGGGCGGCTTCTCCTACCAGAGCTCGGTGTTCAACCGCGCGACGCAGGCGATGCGGCAGCCCGGCTCGAACTTCAAGCCCTTCGTCTATGCGGCGGCGCTCGATTCCGGCTTCTCGCCCGAGACGATCGTGGTCGACGCGCCGATCGAGGTGAACACGCCGCAGGGCCTCTGGCGGCCGAAGAACGCCTCGAACAAATATTACGGGCCGACGCCGATGCGCACCGGTCTCGAGCAGTCGCGTAACCTGATGACCGTGCGTATCGCGCAGGAAATCGGCATGGATACGGTCGCGCAATACGCCGAGAAATTCGGCGTTTACAATCCGATGCAGCCCTTCCTCGCGAATGCGCTCGGCGCGCAGGAAACGACGATGTATCAGCTGATCTCGGCCTATGCGATGTTCGCCAATGGCGGCGAGCGGGTCGAGCCGACGCTGGTCGACCGCGTGCAGGACCGCTGGGGCCGCACGATCTATCGCCACGACCAGCGCGACTGCGAGGATTGCCGCGAGCGCAACATCGCCCAGGGGCTCGGGCCGCGGATCGTCTCGAACCGCGAGCAGGTGATCAACCCGATCACCGCCTATCAGATGATCTCGATGATGCAGGGCGTGGTGAGCCGCGGTTCCGGCTCGGGCGTGCGCCTGCCGGTGCCCGTCGCGGGCAAGACCGGCACCACGAACGACGCGAAGGACGTATGGTTCACCGGTTTCACCTCGAACATCGTGGCCTCGTGCTACATGGGCTACGACCAGCCGCGCGGGCTTGGCCGGGGCGCCTATGGCGGTACGCTCTGCGTGCCGGTGTTCAACGCCTTCATGAAGCTGGCGGTGCAGGAATATGGCGGTTCGAACTTCAAGGTGCCGCCGGGCGGCTACTGGGCGAAGTTCAACCGCTTCACCGGCGAGCGGCTCTCGGATGACGCGACGGGCGATTTCGTGCAGGCGGAATACCTGCGCGAGGGCCAGGAGATGCGCGGCCTCGGGCTGATCGTCGATGGCGGCTTCGGCATGGGGCAGAACCTGCCGCTCTTTGCCCAGGGCGAGACCGACGAGAACACCACCGAGGTCACCACCTCGACCGGCAAGACCAAGGTGATCCCGAAGAAGGCCGATTTCGGCACGGTAAGCTCGGGCGGGCTGTACTGAGGCCGCGGAAGGGCGTCAGCGTTTCGGGGCTGACCTGGCCCGGGCCTCGATCGCGACTAGCATGCGGAAGGCGCTGAACCGTGCCTTCTGCCCCTCTTCCTTCTGCCGGCGGAGCGGCACCGGCCGGTCGGGGTATTCCAGCGCGTAACGCGGCGGAATTCCGGGGAAATGCCAGTTCAGACGGTCCTGGTCCGCCTCCGAAAGCCGGCTCAGAGCCTCTTTGAACAGCGGGAGCACCCCGCCGTCGAGACGGTTCCAGCTCAGCACCGTGCCGCGCGCCTGGTCCTGCAGCCAGCCGGGCAGATCGGGCAGATGGCCCTGCGCGATCAGATGCGCGGCGAATTTCCGATAGGCGCGCGCTTCCTCCAGCCCGGTGCCCGCGGTGACCGCGCGGCGGATCAGCGCCCCGGCCCGGGCGATCTGCGCGGCGTCGAGCGGCGCTTGCTGCAGGCGCCGGATCAGGTGCCGCTTGGTATAGCCCGAGCGGAACAGCATCACATCGGCCTCGAGGAAGGTCAGCGCGAAGTCGATCAGATCGGGGCGCGGGTCCGGCCAGCCCGGTTGCGCGATCTCGGCCGCGATATGGCTCAACGCCTCGGCGCTGTCCGTATCGGACACACGACCGATCAACGGGGGCGTGCGGCACTGCTCCCGCAAGACGCGCGTCCAGGGGCCATAGTCGCAGATCCGCCTTCCTTCGGTGACATGGCGGGCCGCACGCGCGACGATCTCTGTCCAGCGGGTGACAAGCCAGGGATCCAGCAGCTCGGCCCGCGCGGCTTCCTGCGCCGCGTTGCGTGCCCGCGCCTCGGCATTGAGGTGGCGCAGCTCGGTCTTGAACCAATCGGTCAAATGTCGTTCCGGAATATCTGTCTCTGCCCGCAATCCTGCACGGATTTGCGCCCGAGGCAATCGCCGAGGGACGGGGGGGCCTCCCCGCCCTTGCTCCGCTGCGCACGGGGTTGTAGAACCGCGCGGAATGTAAGGAAGGACGAGACGCCATGCGCGCCGAGACGCAGAATATCGTTGAAGCGATCAAGAAATCGCTGAAGCTCCTGGGCCAGCGGATGGATTGGGAAACCGCTCCGCACCGGCTCGAGGAATTCAACGCGATGATCGAGGATGGCGATCTGTGGTCGGATCCGGCGCGCGCGCAGAAGCTGATGCGCGAGCGGCAGATGCTGATGGACAAGGTCGAGACCTATCGCCGGATCGACCGCGAGCTGACCGACAACGTCGAGCTGATCGAGCTGGGCGAGATGGAGGAAGATCCCGAGATCGTCTCCGAGGCGGAGAAATCGCTGCGCGAGCTGAAGGCGCTCGCCGATGCGAAGGAGCTCGAGGCGCTCTTGGACGGCGAGGCGGATGGCAACGACACCTTCCTTGAAATCAACGCGGGCGCGGGCGGCACCGAAAGCTGCGACTGGGCGAGCATGCTTGCGCGGATGTACACCCGCTGGGCGGAAAAGAAGGGCTACAAGGTCGAGCTGCAGTCGGAAACCGCGGGGGACGAGGCGGGGATCCGCTCCGTCGCCTACAAGATCTCGGGCCCGAACGCCTATGGCTGGCTGAAATCGGAAAGCGGCGTGCACCGGCTGGTGCGGATCTCGCCCTATGACTCGGCGGCGCGGCGGCATACCTCGTTCAGCTCGGTCTGGGTCTATCCGGTGGTCGACGACAACATCGACATCGTGGTGAACGACAACGACATCCGGATCGACACCTATCGCTCCTCGGGCGCGGGCGGGCAGCACGTCAACACCACCGACTCGGCGGTGCGGATCACCCACCTGCCCACGGGCATCGTCACGACCTCCTCGATGAAGTCGCAGCACCAGAACCGCGAGGCGGCGATGATCGCGCTGAAGGCGCGGCTCTATCAGCTCGAACTCGACAAGCGCAACGCCGCGATCAACGCCCAGCACGAGGCGAAGGGCGAGGCGGGCTGGGGCAACCAGATCCGCTCCTATGTGCTGCAGCCCTATCAGATGGTGAAGGATCTGCGCACCGGCTACGAGACCTCGGACACGCAGGGCGTGCTCGACGGCGATCTCGACGGGTTCATGGCGGCGACCCTCGCGATGGGGGTCGAGGGCAAGAGCCGCGCCGACGCTCAGGCGGAGGACTGACCGGATGGCGGCGCGGGTCTATATCACCGGCGCCGCAGGATCGGGGACCTCCTCGCTGGGGAGGCCTCTCGCCGAGTGGCTGAACGTGCCGCTTCTCGATACCGACGATTTCTACTGGGCGCCCTCGGACCCGCCCTATACCGTCAAGCGCCCGGAGGCGGAGCGCGTCGCGCTGATCGCGGCCGAGCAGGCGGCGCAGGGCGAGGGCGGCGGCTGGGTGCTTTCGGGCTCGGCCGATGGCTGGGGCGATCTGGTGATCGCGGGCGCCGATCTGATCGTCTTTCTCGTCACGCCGACGCCGCTGCGCCTCGCCCGGATCCGCCGCCGCGAGGCGGAGAAATTCGGCGCCCGGATCAAGCCGGGTGGCGACATGGCGCGCAATCACGCCGAGTTCCTGAAATGGGCGGCAAGCTACGACGAGCCCTATTTCGGCGGCCGCTCGCTCACCCGCCACCGCAACTGGCTGGCCGATCGGGCCGAGCCGGTGCTCGAGCTGTCGGGCAATCGCCCGGTCGAGGAGCTGCGCGCCGCGGTCTGGGCGCGGCTGCAAGGTCTTGGCGCGGTCTGAGGCGTTCAGCCCGCCATCACCAGCGGCTTGCCGTTCTTCGCGTGGCGCTCCGAAAGCTTGCGCCCGATCCGCCCGGTGGTGAGTGGGCGCGCGGCCTCGGGCGCGGGGCCGCCGGCGCGCAGCTCGGGGAAGAGGGTGAAGATCTCGGCGCGGGCGGCGCGGGTCAGGCTGCGCAGCGCCTGCCGCCCGGTGTAAAGCGATTCCGCCTCTGCGCCATTGGCAAAAACCACCTCGTGACGATCGAAAAGCAGGTGCAGATAGGTCACCGGCGCGCTTTCCGGCACCACGGCGATCCCGGGCAGACCGACGAGATGTTTCGCCGCGATCAGCACCTCGCGCGCGCCGCTCATCCGCTCGGCCACGCGCGAGCGCACGAGGATGCGGTGCTGCGGCGAGACCAGCAGCTCATGCGCGGGCAGGCCGCGGCCGAGCGCGTCGCGCGCGATCCGCACCGGGCGCAGCTGCGGCGCGAGGCGCAGCGCGAGCGCGTCGAGGCTCCGCGTGCCTATCCAGCGCAGCGCCTGGAACCCGTGGTCGAGCGTGCGGATCCGGTCGCCGGGGGCGAGCGTCTCGATCGGGCGCGGGCCCTGATCGGTCTCGATCAGCGTGCCCGCGCAAAAGCAGATCGCGTCGATCGCGTGATAGGCGTCGTCGAAATCGAGCTCGCCGTCGTTGTCGCCGATCGCCAGATCGCCATTGGTGTCGGCACCGTAGTAAAGCAGCGTCGTCGGCGTCGTCGGCAGCCCGCCGTTGAGATCGAGCAGCAGGTAATGCCCGTTCATCTCGAAGACGATGTAATCGTCGCCGCCGCCGAGGCCGGAAACGAGGTCGTTCTTCGGGGTGAGGTTGCTGTAGCCCTGCACCGTCGACCAGCCGGCGCCGCCCGTCGTCGGGTCGCCGTCATTGTCGATCGAGGGGTTGTAGACCTCGAGCTTCCAGAACTGGCCATTGGCGAAATTGGTGGCGGTGGCGTTCTTGTTGCCGGTCCAGACCAGCCGATAGAGCGTGTCGGAAGAGCCGAGCGCATCCGCGCCCGGCAGCACGATGCCGAAATTGGCATCGCCCGGGTTGCCGTTGTTCCACGGCTGCCCGGTCAGCGAGGCGAGCATGTCGCCCGTGACATAGATCGGATCCGTGTAGGTTCCGTCGGCCATCGCTTCCATTTCCCCGGGACCGGATCGGGCGGTGCCTGCCGCCGGGTGCTCCGTGCCGGATCTGAGACTGCTCATGCGCCGCCTGAGGCGGTCTTCACGTTCTGTTAAGCAGTTTCCGGGTAAACTGACCTGAAATCAAGCCGATTGCGGCAAGATTGTGGCCCTGTGCCCCCCGCGCCGCAGGGCGGGCGCGTCGGGCCCGCGGCGGGTTTGGGGCAGGGCGGTTCTGCGGGCGCGCTGCCGCGCTGCGGCGGGGAATTTTCTCGACAGGCCGCCACCGCTGCCGCACCCTTGTCGCAACGGTCCTTGGGAGGGGGCCGGACCAGTCGTCAGCATCGGGGAGGATGCCATGGTGGAGATTGCGACGGAGCCCTCGGCGCTGCCGGAGGTGAAGGACATGCCGGTGAAGATGATCCCGCAGGTGCTGCGCGCGGGGCTGCGCGATTTCCTGCGCGCGCCGGCCTTCGGGCTGTTCTTCTCGGCGGTCTATGTGCTCGGCGGGCTCGTGCTCTGGTGGGTGTTCACCTCGCGCGGGCAGGAGATCTGGCTGATGCCCTTCATCCTCGGCTTTCCGCTGGTCGCGCCCTTCGCCGCCGTCGGCCTTTACGAGGTGAGCCGGCGGCTCGAGGCGGGCGAGCCGCTCCTCTGGCCCGCGGTGCTCGGCGTCGTCTTCGCGCAGAAGGACCGGCAGCTGCCCTCGATGGCGGTCGTCGTGCTGCTGCTCTTCATGTTCTGGATCTTCATCGCGCATATGACCTTCGCGATGTTCATGGGGTTCCAGGCGATGACCAATGTCACCTCCGACCCCTGGGGCGTGCTGCTGACCGGCAACGGGCCGGCGATGCTCGCCTTCGGCACGCTGGTGGGGGGCGCCTTCGCCGCGGTGCTCTTCGCCTTCACTGTGGTCGGGCTGCCGCTCCTGCTCGAGCGCGAGGTCGATTTCATCACCGCGATCATCACCTCGGTGCAGGCGGTGGTGGCGAACCCCTGGGCGATGACGGTCTGGGCGGCGGTGATCGCGGGCTGCCTTTTCCTCGGCATGCTGCCCTTCTTCCTCGGGCTGCTGGTGGTGCTGCCGGTGCTCGGCCACGCGAGCTGGCACATGTATCGCGGGCTGACCAGCTGAACGCGAAAGGGCGGCCCGAGGGCCGCCCTGCGCATTTCCCTGCGGGAAGGATCAGGCTTCCGGCGTCGGTTCCGGCGCCATCAGCTTCGGCGCATTGGCGCCCTGCAGCGGGTCTTCCTGACGCTGCACCGAGCCCTCGAAATGCGCGCCGCTTTCGATCGCGATCGTCTTGTGGATGATGTCGCCCTCGACGCGGGCGGTCGAGGTCAGGCGCACCTTCAGGCCGCGCACGCGGCCGACGACGCGACCGTTGACGACAACGTCATCGGCGATGATCTCGCCCTTGATCGTCGCGGTCTCGCCGACCGTCAGCAGATGCGCGCGGATGTCGCCTTCGACCACGCCCTCGATATTGATGTCGCCGGTGGTCTTGATGTTGCCGACGATCGTCAGATCCGAGGACAGCACCGAGGCGGCCGGCTTCGCCCGCGTCGCCGCGGAGGGCACGAAATCCCCCAGCGGGCGCGAGGGCACGGGCGTCTCGGCCTTCGGCTTGTCGGTTTCCGCAGCGGCCTTCGGGCCGGGCTCATGGATCTTGCTCTTAGAAAACATCTTTGGAAGCCTTGATGAAGGTCATCGGGTTGATGGGCGCGCCACCCACCCGGATTTCATAGTGCAGATGCGGTCCGGTGGACCGTCCGGTATTGCCTGTATCACCGATCCAGTCGCCGCGCGACACTTTTTGACCGACCTTCACGCGGATTTTGGACAGGTGGCCATAGACGGTGGAGACGCCGAACTGGTGGGTGATCTTGATCACGTTGCCATAACCGTTCTCCCATTCGGCGGCGGTGATGGTGCCGTCGGCGGGGGCGTGGACATGCATCCCCACCGGCCCGGCAAGGTCGATCCCCGCGTGCAGCCGGCCCCAGCGGTAGCCGAAGGGCGAGGTGAAGCGGAACCCGCCGTACAGCGGCAGCGCGAAGGGCAGCTTGTCGACGGCGATGCGATACATGTTCATCTCGTCGAGCTTTTGCAGGATGCCGCCGGCGCGATCCGCATCGCCGTTCAGATCGCCCATCCCCTTCGAGGAAAGCGAGATCGGCATCAGCGGGCCGCCGGTGCCGGAATAGCCCTTGCGGATCTGGCTCAGGATCTGGTCGGGGTTCATCCCGGCGTTCTTGAACATCTTGTCGAGCGGCGCCATCGACACTTCCACCGCGCCTTCGAGCGTGGTGAAGATCTCGTCGTTGCGCTCTTCGAGCAGGCGTTTTTCCAGCGCGATCTGCTCGGTCTCGAGCTTGGCGTCCTCGGCCGCGCGGCTCGCCACGTCGCGCTGTTTCGCGGTGTCGGAAAGCGCGGTCGACAGCAGATCGACGGTCGAGGCCATGTCATCGGCGCGCGCGACGAGCGTCGCGGTCTTCGCGCCGCCGCCCTGCGCCTTCGCCAGCGCCTCGCGCGCGTCGTCGCGTTCGGTCATCGTGCTGCGCAGCGTGGTCTGGATCACGTCGATCCCGGTCTCGAGCTCGCGCCGGCGCTCCTCGGAGGAGAGCAGCTGCGACTGCATCCGCGAGACCTGATCGAGCGCGAGCTGGAACCGGTTCTGCGCCGCGAGCGCCTCGGCGGCGCGGCGGTCGCGTTCGCGGGCCAGCGCATCGAGCCGCGCCTCGAAGGCGGCCTGCGACAGCACCGCCTGTTCGCGCCCCGAACCCGAGGAAATGCCGTCGATGAAAAGCAGCGAGGTGACGATCACCGACCAGAGGAAGACCAGCCCCGAAACCCCCAGCACCAGCGCCTGCGTCAATGGGCGCAGCCGCAGGAAGCGGGTGGCGGTTTCGGATTTCAGGAACAGTCGCTGCTCGGGCAGCCAGCGTTCGAGGGTCGCATTGACGCGGTTCAAGATGCGTTTGGGCACCGGATCGTCCTGTCTCGTTCTTTGGCGGGCCGGGCCGGGGCCGGGCACACCGCCATCGTCTGGGGGCACTGCCGCGCCCGGGAAGAACCCCGCAAGGGGAGTCCGAAACTGGACAGGGCTTATCAACCCGCCGCCCTGCGGCGCAACCGCTTTCGTCCGCGGTTCCCGAAGGGGCAGGCGCGCCCCCGCCGAATGGGCAGATTCTCGCCGATCGCCCGGGTTCAGCCGAGCGCGCGGGCGGCGGCGAGCACCTCCTCGGCATGGCCGGTGACCGAGACCTTCGGCCAGGCCTGCGCCACCGTGCCCGCGGCGTCGATCAGGAAGGTGGCGCGCTGGATCCCCATCGAGACCTTGCCATACATCTTCTTCTCGACCCAGGTGCCGTAGCGCTCGCAGGTGTCGCCCGCGGCATCCGAGACGAGGATGATGCCAAGCCCGTGTTTCGCGCAGAACTTCGCGTGTTTCTCGGGCGTGTCCTTCGAGATCCCGATCACCGTGGTGCCGGCGGCCTCGAATTCGGTGCGCAGCCGGGTGAAGTCGATCGCCTCGAGCGTACAGCCGGGCGTGTCGTCGCGCGGGTAGAAATAAAGCACGACCTTGCCGCCCTGCAGGGTGGAAAGCGTCAGCTCCCCGTCGCCCGCGCTGCGCGGCAGGGTGAAATCAGGCGCCTTCTCGCCGATGCCGATCATTTGCTTCTCCTTCTCTGGCCTGCGGTGCTAGAGTCAGCGGGCAGAAGACAGGCACTGTCAACCAGGAACAGGCAGCGAGCAGGCAGCAGGCCGGATGGAGAAGACCGAAGCGCAGGCATCGCTTCCCGCAGAGGGGGAAGCGGCGACCGGGGCGATGCCTCCGGCCGGGCCGGATCATGCGCCGCTCCGGACCGCGCCCTCGACCGTGCCTTCGACCACGCCCTCGACCCGGCCGCGCGCGCGTGTCGGCATCTGGCTGATCCTGAGCCTGCCGCTGATCGGCCTCGCCGCGCTCTTCGGTTTTCTCATGCTCTCGCATCAGGCGATCTCGGCGCCGGGCTGGCTCATCACCCGGATCGAGGCGAAGGCGAATGCCGCGCTCGACGGGCGGCTGCAGGTCAGCCTCGGCGGCGCCGATGTCGTCGTCGACGAGGGCTTCGCGCCGCATGTGCGGCTGCGCAACGTGCTGGTGAAACTGCCCTCGGGCCTGCCGCTCGCGATCCTGCCCGAGCTGCGCGGCACGCTGCGCCCCGAGGCGCTGCTGCAGGGCAGGATCGAACCGAAGAGCTTCCGCATCCGCGGCGGCACGGTGGCGCTGCGCCGGCTGCCCGACGGGCGGATCGACATCGACCTCGGCGGCGCCGGTTCGATGCCCGCGCTGCAATTCGACACCGTCACCCAGGCCACCGACGCGATCGAGGCGGCCTTCGCCACCCCGGTGCTCGCGCGGCTCGAGGAGATCACCGCCGAGGATCTGCGGATCCGCCTCGACGACGCGCGGCTCGGCAAGGTCTGGCAGGTGAGCGACGGCAGTTTCCGGCTGAGCCAGGACGCGGCGAAGATCGGGCTGACGCTCGCCTTCGACGTGGGCGAGCGCGACAAGCTGCCCGCGCAGGTCGCGCTTTCGGCCTGGACCTCGAAATCCGGGCCGGAGGCCGAATTCGGCGCCGCGGTGACCGATGTGCCCGCCGCCGATCTCGCGGTGCAATCGCCCGCGCTGGCGATGCTCGGCCTGCTCGACGCGCCGATCTCGGGCTCGTTCCGCACCACGGTCGATGCCGCGGGCGCGGTCGGGCGGACCGAGGCGGAGCTGCGCATCGGCGCCGGCGCGCTGAGCCCGAGCGAGGGCGCGCGCCCGGTCCCCTTCGAAAGCGCCGGGGTGCATCTGAGCTACGACATGGCGGCGCAGCGCGTCGCGATCTCCCAGCTCAGCTTCCAGAGCCGGGCGCTGCGGCTCAAGGCCTCGGGCCAGACCCTGCTGCGCGACTTCGCCAACGGCCTGCCGCGCGAGGCGCTGACCCAGATCGCGCTGCGCGACATCGAGGCCGACCCGGAGGGGCTTTTCGTCACCCCGGCGCGGATCTCGCAGGGCGCGATCGACCTGCGGATGCGGCTCGATCCGTTCCGCGTCGAGATCGGCCAGCTCGAACTCGCCGAGGGCGATCGCCACATCTCCGCGCGCGGCACCGTTTCGGCGGGCAAGGACGGTTGGCGCGTCGCCTTCGACGCGGGCATCGACCATATCACCAATACCGATCTGCTCGCGCTCTGGCCGCCGGCGCTGGTGCCGCCGACGCGGCACTGGCTGGCCGAGAACGTCGCGACGGGCGAGCTGCGCAACGCCCGCGCGGCGCTGCGCCTGACCCCGGGCGCCGAGCCGCGCTTCGAGCTCGGCTATGAATTCCGCGGCGCCGAGGTGACGATCCTGCGCACCCTGCCGCCGGTGCGCGAGGGGCGCGGCTTTGCCACGATCCACGACAACAC
Source organism: Paenirhodobacter sp. (assembly GCF_050177655.1). NCBI lineage: Bacteria > Pseudomonadati > Pseudomonadota > Alphaproteobacteria > Rhodobacterales > Paenirhodobacter > Paenirhodobacter sp. Next base: position 23,892 of record NZ_JBFXGV010000022.1, on the reverse strand, counting down.
CCATGCGCTGATGGTCGAGGAGGGCTCGGTCGAGGCGCCCTCGGGCGGGCGCATCGAGGTCGCGGATTCGGTGATGCGGGTGCCCGACATCCGCGAGCGCGACGCCCGTGCGGAGGTCCGCCTCGTCACCCGCGCGCCGATCCCCGCCGCGCTTTCGCTGCTCGATCAGGAGCCGTTCCGCTTCCTGTCGAAGGCCGGCAAGTCGACCGACATCGCCGAGGGCTGGGCCGAGGCGCGCACCGATCTGCGCTTCCGCATGAAGAAGAAGATCACCCCCGAGGATGTCGATTTCGACGTGCTCGCGCGGCTCACCGACGTGCATTCCGACAAGGTCGTGCCCGGCAAGGTGATCGCCGCGCCCGAGCTGCGCCTCACCGCCGATCGTTCCGGCATGGTGATCGGCGGGCGCGGCAGCTTCGACAGCGTGCCTTTCGACGCGCGCTGGTCGCAGCGTTTCGGGCCCGAGGCGAAGGGGCGTTCCGCCGTCGACGGTTACGTCAAGATCACGCCCGAGGGGCTCGACCAGCTTGGCATCGCGCTGCCGAAGGGCAGCGTGAAAGGGGCGGGCTGGGGCCATCTCGCGCTCGATCTCGTCGAGGGCAAGCCGCCGCGCTACGATTTCGAAAGCGACCTGGTCGGCCTTGCGCTCGCGGTGCCCGAGGTGAGCTGGGCGAAACCCGCGGGCACGAAGGGGCATCTGGCGCTTGCCGGGGCGCTTGGCACGCCCGCGACGGTCGAGCGGCTCGCGCTGTCGGGCGCGGGGCTGAGCGCGGAAGGCCGGCTGACGCTTTCCGCGAAAGGCGGCTTCGAGCGCGCGCAGTTCAGCAAGCTCGCGATCGGCAGCTGGTTCTCCGGCTCGGCCGATCTGATCGGGCGCGGCGCCGCGCGCGCGCCCGACGTTTCGGTCACCGGCGGGCGGCTCGATCTGAGCAAGGCGCGTTTCGGCACCGGCGCGGGCAAGGCGGGCAGTGGCGCGGGCAACCGGGTCACCGCCGCACTCGACCGGCTGGTGATCTCGGAGGGGATCGCGCTCGCCCCCTTCCGCGGCGATTTCTCGACGCGCGGCGGCTTTTCGGGCGCCTTCTCGGCGCGGGTGAACGGCGGCGCCTCGATCGAGGGCGCGGTCGGCCCCGCCGCGAACGGGCGCACCGCGGTGCATATCACCGGCCCCGACGCCGGCGCCGCGCTCGCCTCGGCGGGGATCTTTTCCAAGGCGCGGGGGGGCGCGCTCGACCTCACCCTCTCGCCGATCGGCGCGGCAAGCTACAGCGGCGCGGCGAAGGCGCATGACATCCGGGTGAAGGATGCGCCGGTGCTCGCCTCGATGCTTTCGGCGGTCTCCGTCGTCGGTCTTCTCGAGCAGTTGAACGGCGAGGGGATCCTGTTCTCCGAGGCCGAGGCCGCCTTCCGCTTGACGCCCGGCGGGCTCAGCGTCACAAGCGGCCAGGCCACGGGGGCCTCGATGGCGGTGACGATGGCCGGGAACTACTATTTCGACACGGGAACGATCGACATGCAGGGCGTGATCTCGCCGCTCTATCTGCTCAACGGGATCGGCCAGGTCGTCTCGCGCAAGGGGGAGGGGCTGTTCGGCTTCACCTACGGGCTTGGCGGCACCGCCGCGGCGCCGAAGGTGACGATCAACCCGCTCTCGATCCTGACCCCGGGCATGTTCCGCGAAATCTTCCGCCGCACCCCGCCGAAGCTGAAGACGGAGTGACGATGAAGCTCGAGGATTTCGATTTCGATCTGCCCGAGGGGCTGATCGCGACGCGCCCGGCCGTGCCGCGCGAGGCGGGCAAGCTGCTGGTGGCGGAGGGCGATGCGATCCGCGATCTGCATGTCGGCGATCTGCCGGATCTTTTCCGCCCGGGCGACCGGCTCATTCTGAACAACACGAAGGTGATCCCGGCGCGGCTGTCGGGCACGCGGGAGCGGATGACCGGGCAGGGCAGGGTGGTCGCGAAGGTCGAGGTGACGCTCCTCGAACCCGCGCCGGGCGGCGAATGGACGGCGCTCGCAAAACCGCTGCGCAAGCTGCGCGAGGGGGAGGAGATCGTCTTCTCCGCCGATCTCTCCGCCCGCGTCGTCGCGATCGGGGAGGCGCAGCTGCGCCTCGCCTTCAACCTCACCGGCCCCGACTTCGACACCGCGCTGGCCGAGGCCGGGGCGATGCCGCTGCCGCCCTATATCGCCGCGCTGCGCGCCCCCGACGCGCAGGACAAGACCGATTACCAGACCGTCTTTGCCCGCCATTCGGGCGCGGTCGCGGCGCCCACGGCAAGCCTGCACTTCACGCGCCCGCTGCTCGAGGCGATCCATGCGAAGGGCGTCGGGTTCACCGAGGTGACGCTGCATGTCGGCGCCGGCACCTTCCTGCCGGTGAAGGTCGAGGACGTCACCACCCACAAGATGCATTCGGAATGGGGCGAGGTTTCCGCGCAGGCGGCGGAGGAGATCAACGCCACCGTCGCCGCGGGCGGGCGGATCATCCCGGTCGGCACCACCGCGCTCAGGCTGATCGAAAGCGCCGCCGTGGGGCAGGGGCGCATCGCCCCCTTCCGCGGCACCACCGAGATCTTCATCTACCCCGGTTTCCGCTTCCAGCTCACCGATGCCCTGATGACGAATTTCCACCTGCCGAAGTCGACGCTCCTGATGCTCGTCTCCGCGCTGATGGGCGCGGCGCGGATCAAGGCGGTCTACGCCCATGCCTTGGCGGAGAATTATCGCTTCTTTTCCTATGGCGACGCGTCGCTCCTGATACCGGAACGTCGCAATTCTGCCTGAACTTCGGGCGACTGCACCCTATATCTGCCCTTTCACCAACCGGAGCTGAAAATGCTGACCGTTCTGCGCAACTCCTGGCCGCTCCTTCTGGGGGTGATGCTGTTCATGGTCGGCAACGGCATGCAGGGCACGCTGCTCGGTATCCGCGGCGGCATCGAGGGGATCGGCACCTATGAGATGTCGGTGGTGATGTCGGCCTATTTCGCGGGCTTCCTCTTCGGCTCGCAGATCACGCCGGTGATGATCCGCCGCGTCGGCCATGTCCGTGTCTTCGCGGCGCTGGGGAGCCTGATCTCGGCGGTGCTGATCCTTTACGCGGCGGTGCCGAACTGGGTCGCCTGGTCGGCGATGCGGGTGCTGATCGGCTTCAGCTTCTCGGGCGTCTATATCACCGCGGAAAGCTGGCTGAACGCCTCGAGCACGAATGACACCCGGGGCCAGGCGCTCTCGGCCTATATGATCGTGCAGATGATCGGCATCATCGCCGGGCAGATGCTGATGAACGCGGCCGATCCGGCGGGCTATCTGCTGTTCGTGATCCCCTCGGTGCTGGTCTCGGTCGCCTTCACGCCGATCCTGCTCTCGGTGGCGCCCGCGCCCGCCTTCGCCGAGGTGCGACGGCTGAGCTTTCGCAAGCTTTTCACCGCCTCGCCGCTTGGCGTCGTCGGCATGTTCCTGATGGGGGGCACCTTCTCGGCGCTCTTCGGCATGGCCGCGGTCTGGGGCACGCGCGCGGGGCTTTCGGTGCCGCAGATCTCGACCTTCGTCGCCGCGATCTATTTCGGCGGGCTCGTCGCGCAATATCCGATCGGCTGGATCTCCGACCGGATGGACCGGCGCCTGCTGATCCTGATCGTCGCCGCGGTGGGGGCGGTCTCGATGTTCGCGGCCTTCGCGCTTGCGCCGGCCTTCTGGCTGCTCACCGTGCTCGGCGCGGTGATCGGCGGCGTGGCGAACCCGCTCTACGCGTTGCTCGTGGCCTATACCAACGACTATGTCGACAGCTCCGACATGGCGGCGGCCTCGGGCGGGCTTTTGTTCGTCAATGGCGTCGGCGCGATGACCGGGCCGATCGTCACCGGCTGGCTGATGGAGACGGTCGGCAATGGCGGTTTCTTCCTTTACGTCGCGCTCCTGATGACCGGGGTCATGGGCTATGCCGGCTGGCGGATGACGCGCCGCCCCGCGCTCGATCCGGCCGATACCGGCGCCTATGCGGTGCTCTCGCCCGGGGCGACGACGCTCGCCGTCGCCGATGCGCTCGAGGCGGCGCAGGAGGGCACGCCGTCGCATTGACCGGGGCTTGAGTCGGTATCCCGTCGCATGCTGCCCCGGTATCCCGTAGCATGCTGAAAATCCTGTAAAATCAACGGATGAGTCGGTTTTTCTGAAACGAGTTTTTCAGGCCTGGTTGCGTAATTTGCATGCAGTTCTTGCCCGGGTGCTGGGCAGTTGATGCAATTGTGACGCTTCACCCCGCCTTGCGGTGCGCTTGTCAACCTCGCGTTCGCGTCTGTTCTGCGACATCCTGTCAAATCGGCGAATGAACTTGAAAAAACGCCCATTTTGTTGCAATTCTGTCGCCACTCTCGCTGAATTGGAAGGCAATCTGCATGGAACGCATCACCGCTGTGATCGCGTTCTGGCGCGATGTTGTCGGGCCGGAACGCTGGTTTGATACCGATCCCGCACTGGATCAGATGATCCGGAGGCGCTTCGAATGGCTTTGGCGCCGGGCGATGTCCGGCAGTCAGGACCACTGGCTGCAATCGCCCGAAGGGGCACTGGCACTGACCTTGCTGCTCGATCAGTTTCCGCGCCGGATGTTCCGCGGCTGTCGCGAGTGCTGGCTTTCGGACGAGCGCGCGCGGACCGCGGCAAGCCGGGCGATCGAGCTGGGCTTCGATCTGAAGATCGAGGGGCCGATGCGGCAATTCTTCTACATGCCCTTCATCCACGCCGAAGACCTGCGCGCGCAGGAACTTGGCCTGCGCCTCTTCGAAGAGCGCATGCCCGAGGGCGCGATCCACGACGCCCGCGCGCGGCATCTGGTGATCCGCCGCTTCGGACGTTTCCCCTGGCGCAACGACCTCGCCGGGCGGCGCTCCTCTGACGAGGAGGCGGCCTTCCTCTGGGCGGGCGGCTACGATTGGGCGCTGCGGGCGCAGGGCGCGGCGAAACGCGCCGCCTGAGACCGGCAGGGGGCGGGGATCTGCCCCCTGGGTTTGCCGGAAACGGGGCAGGAAAAGCCCCGTTGAAGCCCTTTCTGAAATAGTTTAATATCAAACTAGTTTTCAAACGGAGGGCATAGGATGTCTCAAAGCTTCGACATGATCGTGATCGGCGCGGGGCCCGGGGGCTATGTCGCCGCGATCCGGGGCGCGCAGCTGGGGCTGAAGGTCGCCGTCGTCGAGCGCGAGCATCTGGGGGGCATCTGCCTGAACTGGGGCTGCATCCCGACCAAGGCGCTCCTGCGCTCGGCCGAGGTCTTCCACCTGATGCATCGCGCGAAGGAATTCGGGCTGAAGGCCGAGGGCCTCGGCTATGACCTCGACGCGGTCGTGGCGCGTTCGCGCGGGGTGGCGAAGCAGCTGTCCGGCGGCGTCGCGCATCTTTTGAAAAAGAACAAGGTCACCGTGGTGATGGGCGAGGCCACGCTGCCCAAACCCGGCCTCGTCTCGGTGAAGACCGAGAAGGGCAGCGAGGAGCTTACCGCGAAAAACATCGTCCTCGCCACCGGCGCGCGGGCGCGCAGCCTGCCGGGGCTCGAGGCGGACGGCGATCTCGTCTGGTCCTACAAGCACGCGCTGGTGCCGAAGCGCATGCCGAAGAAACTCCTCGTCATCGGCTCGGGTGCGATCGGCATCGAATTTGCGAGCTTCTTCAACACGCTCGGCGCCGAGACCACGGTCGTCGAGGTGATGGATCGCGTTCTGCCGGTCGAGGATGCGGAGATCTCCGCCTTCGCCAAGAAGGCCTTCGTGAAGCAGGGGATGAAGATCCTCGAAAAGACCACGGTGAAGCAGCTCGACCGCAAGCCGGGCGTCGGCGTGACCGCGCATCTCGAGGATGCGAAGGGCACCACCACCGCGGAATTCGACACGGTGATCTCGGCCGTCGGCATCGTCGGCAATGTCGAGGGGCTGGGCCTCGAGGCGCTCGGCGTGAAGATCGACCGCACCCATGTGGTGGTGGATGAATTCTGCCGCACCGGGGTGGCGGGGCTTTACGCGATCGGCGACATCGCGGGCGCACCGTGGCTCGCGCATAAGGCGTCGCACGAGGGGGTGATGGTGGCCGAGCTGATCGCGGGCAAGCACGCCCATCCGATCAAGCCGGGCTCGATCGCCGGCTGCACCTATTGCCACCCGCAGGTCGCCTCGGTGGGGATGACCGAGGCGAAGGCGAAGGAGGCGGGCTATGACGTCAAGGTCGGCCGCTTCCCCTTCATCGGCAATGGCAAGGCGATTGCCTTGGGCGAGCCGGAGGGGCTGGTGAAGACCGTCTTCGACGCGAAGACCGGCGAGCTTTTGGGCGCGCATATGGTCGGCGCCGAGGTGACCGAGCTGATCCAGGGCTATGTCGTCGGGCGCCAGCTCGAGACGACCGAGGAAGACCTGATGCAAACCGTCTTCCCGCATCCGACGCTGAGCGAGATGATGCACGAAGCGGTGCTCGACGCTTACGGGCGGGCCATCCATATGTGACCGAAAGGTCAAAACCGCTTGACCCGCCGCGCTGCGGCGTCAGAGTGACGGCACCGGGGCCCTGCGGGGCCCCTTCGCTTTCGGAGAGATCATGCAGACGCGCTGGGGCGCGATCGTCGCGATCTGGTTCGCCGGGCTTTGCGCGGCGGGACAGTTCGCCAAGGTCGCCACTGTGTTCGAAAGCCTCGGGCCGCTCTGGCCGGGGGCGGGGGCGGGGGCGGGGCTTGGGCTGATCGTCTCGGTGGTGGGGGCGGTCGGCATCGTCTTCGGCTCCACGGCGGGGATCGCGGTGGCGCGGCTCGGCGCGCGGCGGATGCTGGTCGGCGCGCTGATCGCGGGGGCGGCGCTTTCCGCCGTGCAGGCGGTCGGGCTGCCCTTCGGGCTGATGCTCGCCACGCGCCTCGTCGAGGGCTTCGCGCATCTGAGCATCGTCGTCGCCGGGCCGGTGCTGATCGCGGGCGCCGCCGCGCCAAAGGATCAGGCCGCGGCGATGACGCTCTGGTCGACCTTCTTCGGCCTCGCCTTCTCGATCACCGCGGCCTTCGGCATCCCCTTCGCCGCGAGCCACGGGCCCGGCGCGCTCTGGGCGCTGCATGGCGCGCTGATGCTCGCCGCCGCGGCGCTGGTCTGGCGCGTGCTGCCGCCCGAGGCTGCGGTCGCCGGCGCGCCGCTGCGCCTGGGCGCGCTGCTCGCCGATCACGCCGCGATCTACGCGAGCCCGCGGATCGGCGCGCCGGCGATGGGCTTCGTCTTCTACACGATGATCTTCGTCGCGGTGCTGACGCTGGCCCCGGGCCTCGTCGCGCCGCGCTTCCACGCGATCACCGCCACGGTGACGCCGCTCCTCTCGATCGCAAGCTCGCTCGGCATCGGGGTGCAGCTCACCCGGCGCCTCGGCGCGGTGCGCACGGTCGAGATCGGCTTTGCGATCGGGGCGCTCGCCGCGCTGCTCTGGGGGCTGAGCACGGGTGCGCTGCAGGTCGCCGCGGTCTTCCTGATGTCCGCGGGCCTCGGCTTTGCCCAGGGCGCCAGCTTCGCCGCGATCCCCGAGCTGAACCCGACCGCCGAGGGCCGCGCGAAAGCCGCCGGCGCGGTCGCGCAGCTCGGCAATGTCGGCACCACGCTCGGCACCCCGCTGCTGCTCGCGCTGGTGGGCGCATTCGGCGCGCCGGCGATCACCCTCTTCACCCTGCCGCTCTGCCTCGGCGGGATCGCGATGCACCTCTGGCTGGGCGCCCGGCGCGCGCGGCAGTGAAAAGGGGGGCAGCGCCCCCCTCCGATCTCCTCGCGGAGATCCCTTTCATCTTGCCGAAAATACCTCGGGGGGCTGCGTCAGCAGCGGGGGCAGCGCCCCCTCCGCCGGTGGCTCAGCTCCGCCCGAGGCTCAGCGCACCACCTGGCCGCCGGCGGCGTGCCAGTCGTAAAGCCCGCCGAGGTTGTAGACATGCTGATAGCCCATGCCCGCAAGCATCTGCGCCGCGCCCTGCGACCGCGCGCCCGAGGCACAGTAAAGCGCGACCGGCTTCTCGACCGACAGCTCCTTGAGGCATTCCGGGCTCGAGGGATCGCATTTCATCTTGATCGTGGCGAGCGGCACGTTGATCGCGCCCTTCGCCTTGCCCGAGGCCTTCACTTCCATGCCGTCGCGCACGTCGATCAGCACGAGCTCCCCCTTGGCGACCTTGGCCACCGCCTCGCGCGGGTCGATGCGCTCGACCTTGCCACCACCCGAGGGACGCAGGAAATTGAACATCTTCGCAACCTTTCTTTCGCGGGGCGCGCGCGGAGGGCGTGCCGCATCGCCCCTGATGTGGCAGATCGCGCGCAGGGGTCAAGGGGAATGCCGCGCTGCCGCAAAAGATATTCGCGAAAGTGAATGCGAGGCGCCTCCGCTGCGCCGCGCGCCGGCGCTTCGCGTGAAAAACGGGCGGCCGCGCATCGCGCGCAAAGGATGTTCCGCCTTCGTTCACATATTTCGGTTGGAGACTCGTCCCCGCTACCCTATCTAGGGCAGGCGTGTGTTTGGGGGCGAGAATGGCCGAGCAGAAGTTCATCGAGGTGCGCGGGGCGCGCGAGCACAATCTCAAGGGGGTCGATCTCGACATCCCGCGCGACGCCTTCACCGTGATCACCGGGCTTTCCGGCTCGGGCAAGTCCTCGCTCGCCTTCGACACGATCTATGCCGAGGGGCAGCGGCGCTACGTCGAAAGCCTCTCGGCCTATGCGCGCCAGTTCCTTGACATGATGGGCAAGCCCGACGTCGACCACATCTCGGGCCTCTCGCCGGCGATCTCGATCGAGCAGAAGACGACCTCGAAGAACCCGCGCTCGACGGTCGGCACGGTGACCGAGATCTACGACTACCTGCGCCTGCTTTTCGCCCGCGCGGGCACGCCCTACAGCCCCGCGACCGGCCTGCCGATCGTGGCGAGCCAGGTGCAGGACATGGTCGACCGGGTGATGGCGATGGCGGAGGGCACGCGCGGCTACCTGCTCGCGCCGGTGATCCGCGACCGCAAGGGCGAATACCGCAAGGAATTCGCCGAATGGCGCAAGGCGGGGTTCCAGCGGGTCAAGGTGAACGGAGCCTTCTACGACCTCGAGGAGCCGCCCGTGCTCGACAAGAAATTCCGCCACAACATCGACGTGGTCGTCGACCGGATCGTGGTGCGCGCGGGGCTGGAGACGCGGCTTGCCGACAGTTTCCGCACCGCGCTCGATCTCGCCGATGGCATCGCGCTTTTCGAGGAGGCGCTGCCTGCCGACGCGCCCGAGGGCACCGAGCCCGCCCGCACCACGTTTTCCGAGAAATTCGCCTGCCCGGTGAGCGGCTTCACCATCCCCGAGATCGAGCCGCGGCTCTTCTCCTTCAACGCGCCTTTTGGCGCTTGCCCGGCCTGCGACGGGCTGGGCGTCGAGCTGTTCTTCGACGAACGCCTCGTCGTGCCGGATCAGTCGCTGACCCTCGCGCAGGGCGCGCTCGCCCCTTGGGCGAAGTCGAAAAGCCCCTATTTCACCCAGACGATCGACGCGCTGGCGAAACATTACGGTTTCGATAAACGCAAGAAATGGAAGGACTTGGCCCCCGAAGTTCAGACGCTTTTCCTGCGTGGCTCCGGCAAGGAGGAGATCCGGTTCCGCTTCGACGAGGGCGGTCGGGTCTATGAGGTTTCGCGCAGCTTCGAGGGCGTGATCCCGAACATGGAGCGGCGCTATCGCGAGACCGACAGCGCCTGGGTGCGCGAGGAATTCGAGCGTTACCAGAACAACCGCCCCTGCGGCGCCTGCCACGGCTACCGCCTGAAACCCGAGGCGCTCGCGGTGAAGATCGGCGGGCTGCACATCGGCCAGATCGTCGAGATGTCGATCAAGGAGGCCTTCGCCTGGGTGTCCACGGTGCCCGAGGCGTTGAGCGCGCAGAACAACGAAATCGCCCGGCCCATTCTCAAGGAAATCCGCGAACGCCTTGGATTCCTTGTGAATGTCGGCCTCGACTATCTGACGCTGAGCCGCGCGGCGGGCACGCTGAGCGGCGGCGAAAGCCAGCGGATCCGGCTCGCCTCCCAGATCGGTTCCGGCCTCACCGGGGTGCTTTACGTGCTCGACGAACCCTCGATCGGGCTGCATCAGCGCGACAATGACCGGCTGCTCGGCACGCTGAAGAACCTGCGCGATCAGGGCAATACCGTGCTCGTCGTCGAACATGACGAGGACGCGATCCGCACCGCCGATTATGTCTTCGACATCGGCCCGGGGGCCGGCATTCACGGCGGCCGCGTCGTTGCGCGCGGCACGCCCGAGGAGATCGCGAAGGATCCGGCCTCGCTCACCGGCCAGTATCTGAGCGGCACCCGGCGTATCGAGGTGCCGCTCGAGCGTCGCAAGGGGAACGGAAAAAATCTCACTGTCGTAAAGGCTTGTGGCAACAACTTGAAGCAGGTGACGGCCGATTTCCCGCTTGGGAAATTCGTTTGCGTCACCGGCGTTTCGGGCGGCGGCAAGTCGACGCTGACGATCGAAACGCTTTACAAGACGGCGGCGATGCGGCTCAACGGCGCGCGCGAAACCCCCGCGCCCTGCGAGACGATCAAGGGCTTCGAGCACCTCGACAAGGTGATCGACATCGACCAGCGCCCGATCGGCCGCACGCCGCGCTCGAACCCCGCGACCTATACCGGCGCCTTCACGCCCATCCGCGACTGGTTCGCGGGCCTGCCCGAGGCGCAGGCGCGCGGCTACAAGCCGGGGCGGTTCAGCTTCAACGTCAAGGGCGGGCGCTGCGAGGCCTGTCAGGGCGATGGCGTGATCAAGATCGAGATGCATTTCCTGCCCGATGTCTATGTCACCTGCGAGACCTGCAAGGGCCAGCGCTACAATCGCGAAACTTTGGAAATCAAGTTCAAGAACAAGAACATATCGGACGTTCTTGAGATGACGGTCGAAGATGCGCAGGAGTTCTTCAAAGCCGTCCCCTCGATCCGCGAGAAGATGGATGCGCTGGTCGAGGTGGGCCTGGGCTATATCAAGGTCGGCCAGCAGGCGACGACGCTTTCGGGCGGCGAGGCGCAGCGCGTCAAGCTTTCGAAGGAGCTTGCCCGCCGCGCGACGGGCCGCACGCTCTACATCCTCGACGAGCCGACGACGGGGTTGCATTTCGAGGATGTGCGCAAGCTGCTCGAAGTGCTGCACAGCCTCGTCGATCAGGGCAACACGGTGGTGGTGATCGAGCACAATCTCGACGTGATCAAGACCGCCGACTGGATCATCGACATCGGCCCCGAGGGCGGCGACGGCGGCGGCGAGATCGTCGCCGAGGGCACGCCCGAGCAGGTCGCGGTGAACCCGCGCAGCCATACCGGGCGCTACCTCGCGCCGATGCTGGGGATGAAGACCGCGGCGGAATAGGGGGCGCCGCCCCCTCGGCCCTCTGGGCCTCACCCCCGGGATATTTCGTCTCTGTAGAAGGCTGCTTCTATAGTGTCCAAATATCCCGGGGGAGTCCGCAGGACGGGGGCAGCGCCCCCTGCGCGCTCAGCGGTGGCGCGCGCGGCCGACCACCTCGACCACTTTCGCACTCTGTGCCGAGACCTTGTAGATGAACCCGTCGCGCAGGTAGTAGCGCCAGGGCCCGTCGACCGGCGGCAGCCCGTAGCGCGCGAGATCCATCAGCATCGACTGTTCGTAGACCGGGAAATCCTCGCCCACCGCATAGGCGGCCGGATGCGGGTTCATCAACCGCCATCGGTTGCCGAACTTGCAGAAGCGATCGCCGGTCGCGGCGAGGATGCGGCAGGCGGAGGCGCCCTCGGGCAGCTCCACCGGGGGCTCGGCCCGCAGACCCTGCGGCATCAGGCCAAGCAGGAGAGCGAGGATCAGGCCCCTCCGCATCGGCTCAGTTCAGCAGCGCCGAGACGGCGCCGATCAGGTTCAGCACCTTGCCGGTCTGGCTGTCCACCCGGTAGAGGTAATCGCCGCTGCGCCAATAGGTTGCGCGCGGATCGAGCCGGTAGCGGGCGGGATCGCGGAGCACGACATATTCGGTGGTGATGCGCTCGCCGGGGCGCCAGATGCGCGCCTGCGGTTTGGCCTTGGCGAGGCCGGGCGGGGTGCAGCCGTTGTTCTTTTTCGCAAGGCCGGGCGGGCAGCCGGGCATGGCGCGATAGGCCTCGGGCCCGTGGTCCCGGCCATGATCCTTCGCGCTCGCGCCAAGCGGCACGAGGGCGGCGCCAAGCGCCAGGGCGATCACGGGAAGCAAGGGGGTGCGGGTCATTTCAGGTCTCCTTTCGAGGAAGATACCTGAAAACGCCCGGGGTGCGAGACGGTTCCGCCCTCTCGCGGCGGTGTCGGCGGCCCGGCGCCGATCGGCCGGGCCGCCGCGGGATCACTTCATCATCGGGCAGGTGTTGATGCCGAGGATCGAGTTAATCGGGCAGCTGCCCAGGAGCCCGGTGACCAGCGGGATGATGCCGATCAGGCCGAGCCAGTTGTAGGCGCCCGCGGGATTGACGAGATAGAGGCCGATCAGCACCAGCCCGACGACGATGCGCAGGATGCGGTCGAGATTGCCTTCGTTTTTCTTGAACATGGGTTTGCTCCGGTTTGGGGCGGCCCCGGGGGGCGCGCGATGCCCCTTTCTAGCGCATCCGATGCGGCGCGTCTGTGACAAGGTCACCGAACCGGCTCACCCCTCCGCGAGGGCGAGCTTTTTCAGCGCCGCCGGATCGCAGATCACCACCGCGCCGCGCTCGGTGCGCACCCAGCCGCGCCGTGCGAAGGCGTCGAGCCGGCGCGAGACGACCTCGCGCGCCGAGCCGATCCGGCTCGCGATCTCCTGATGCGTCGCCTGCACCCGGCCGTGCTCGGCCTGCGCGCAGAGCCAGGCGGCGAGGCGGCATTCGACCGACTGGAAGGAGACGCGCTCCATCAGCCGGATCATCCCGTCCATCCGTTCGGCGAAGGCGGCGAAGACGAGCGCGCGGAACCCGGGCGAGAGGTCCATCAGCCGCAAGAAGAGCGCGCGCGGGATCATCACGAGGCGGGTCGGGCGCGCGGTGATCGCCTCGCCCGCGTAATCGGCGGTGCCGAGCAGGCCGAGCGTCGTCTGCACGCAGCTTTGCCCGGGCTCGACCGCGTAGAGCATCAGCTCGCGCCCGTTCGCGCCGCTCAGATAGACCTCGATCCGCCCCGAGAGCACGACGACGAAACCCGCGACCGCATCGCCCGGGCGGAACAGCACCGCGCCGCGCGGCAGGTCCACGACCTCGAGCGTGCTCAGGGCGGCGCGCGACTCGGCATCGAGCGCGGCGAAGGCGGGGGTTTCGGAGATCCAGTCGGCCATGGGCCGGTTTTACCCGCACAGGCGCGGGGCGCAAGCGGGCAGGGGCGCGCGGCGGCGCGGAGACCGCCGCGCGCGCCACAGTCTTCAGTTGTCGTTCAGGATCGCGCTGAGCAGCCCGACCACGGCGACCACTTTCAGCGTATTGTCGTCGACGCGCACGACCGAGCCGTCGAGGACGCGGTAATGCTGATGCGCGGGCGGCGCGGGCAGGCGGCTGTTCTTCGCCTGCTGAAACACCGCGGCGTTGCGCGCGCCATCGCCGACGGCCGGGCCCTTGGCCTTTTGCGTGGTTTTCTGCGTGGATTTCTGGGCCGGCTGGGCCTTTTGCGCGAGCTGCGCCTTCTGGGTGCTCTGCGCCTTCTGCGCCGGCTGAGCCTTCTGCGCGGGCTGGGCGTTGCCGTCGCATTTGCGCGTGCCGTCCGGCAAGAGGATGCAATTCTGCGCGCCCTTCGTCGTCTGCGCGCTGGCCATCGGCGCGGCGAGGCTGAGCGCGAAACCGGCGATCAGCGCGGCGAGGATCGGCTTGCGGAAATTCGAGGTCATGTCTGCTCTTTCTGGTTGGGGAGGGCGTGCCGGGAGGCCCGGCGCGCCATTGAGGGGGTGGCCTTATTTGGAGTTCAGGATCGCGCTGAGCAGCCCGATCACCGCCACGACCTTCAGCGTGTCATTGTCGACGCGCACGATCGTGCCGTTCATCACGCGGTAGTGCTGATGCGCGGGCGGCGGCGGCAGGCGGCTGTTCTGTGCCTGCTGGAACACCGGGGCGCGCCGCGCCGAGGCGCCGGGCATCGGGCCGGGGGTGCCGTCGGGCTGACCGAACTGGGCCCCTTGGCCGCGCTGCGGCTGGCCTTGCTGCTGGCCCATCCGCGGGGGCTGTCCCTGCGGCGGCTGGCCCTGTTGCTGGCCCATCCGCGGGGGCTGACCCTGCGGCGGCTGGCCCTGCTGCTGGCCCATCCGCGGGGGCTGGCCCTGCGGCGGCTGGCCCTGTTGCTGGCCCATCCGCGGGGGCTGACCCTGCGGCGGCTGTCCCTGCTGCTGGCCCATCCGCGGGGGCTGACCCTGCGGCGGCTGGCCCTGCTGCTGACCCATCCGCGGGGGCTGACCCTGCGACGACTGACCCTGCTGCGGGCCCCATTTCTGGGGTTGGCCCTGCTGTTGCCCCGCGCGCGGGGGCTGGCCTTGTTGCCCCTGCGGGCCGGCGCCGGTGCATTGCCGGGTGCCGTCGGGCAGGATGATGCAATTCTGCGCGCCAGTGCCCTGCGCCAGCGCCATCGGCGCCGCAAGGCTGACGCTCAGCCCCGCGACCAGCGCGGCCAGGATCGGATTACGGGTTTTCGCGGACACGGGAACCTCCCTCATGTCATGGATCTGAGGGAAAAACGAAGGGGCGCGACGTTTCCGTCGCGCCCCGGGATCAGATCGCGCAGCCGTGATCAGCCGCGGTGACGTTTCTCGAACCGCGGCAGCATCGCCGAGAAATCCATGCCCTTGCCGCCCTCGCTTTCGACGAAATCGGTGTAGAGCGCCGCGGCAAGCTGCCCCATCGGGGTGTCGGCATCCGCCGCCTCCGCCGCCTGCTGGCTCAGCCGCAGATCCTTGAGCATGAGCTCGGCGGCGAAACCCGGCTTGTAGCCATTGTCCGCGGGGGTGGTCGGCCCCACGCCCGGCGCCGGGCAATAGGCGTTCATCGTCCAGCTGTAGCCCGAGGAGGTGGAGACCACGTCGAACATCTTCTGCCGGTCGAGGCCGAGCTTGTCGGCCAGCGCAAAGGCCTCGCAAGTGGCGATCATGGTGACGCCGAGGATCATGTTGTTGCAGATCTTCGCCGCCTGACCCGCGCCCGAGGCGCCGCAATGCACCGCCTTCTGGCCCATGATCTCGAAGAGCGGCTGCACCGTGGCAAAGGCGGCGTCGGAGCCGCCGACCATGAAGGTGAGCGTGCCCGCGGTGGCGCCGCCGACCCCGCCCGAGACCGGCGCGTCAAGCGCGCCAAGCCCCGCCGCAGCGGCCTGATCGGCCACCGCACGGGCACTTTCGACATCGACCGTCGAGCAGTCGCAAAGCACCGCGCCCGGGGCCATCGCCGGGATCGCCTCGGCGCCGACCGCGCGCAGGATCGCGCCATTGGGCAGCATGGTGATGACCACCTCGGCCCCCGCCGCCGCTTCGGCCGCCGTCGCGGCTTTCGCAACCCCTTCTGGCATCGGGGCGGCAAGGTCGAAACCCACCACCTCATGCCCCGCCTTGACCAGATTGGCCGCCATCGGGCCGCCCATGTTCCCAAGTCCGATAAATCCGACTTTCATCATTCCTCCCAATGATTTGCGCGGTGTTCTTGAAGTCTTACGCGAAGTCGATCCGCCACTCCGCGGGCAGCGGCGCGAGCATCTCCGCGACCAGCGCCGGCGGCAGCGTCGCAAGGCTGTGGCGCCAGTTCGGCGTCCGGTCCTTGTCGATCAGCTGCGCCCGCACGCCCTCGAGGAAGTCGCTCTTCTCGACCGCGCGCAGGGTGAAGCGGAACTCGTTTTCCAGCGCCTCGCGGATCGTGGGCGTCGCCCGCGTCATCCGCACGAGGCGCAGCGTCGCCTCCTCCGAGAGCGCGGAATTGCGGCGGATCACGGCGAGGGTTTCCTCGGCGAATTTCGTGCCCGCCGCCTCGAGGCTTTCGACCACCGCGCGCATGTCGCGCCCGCCGAAGCCCGCCTCGATCTGCGGGCGCCGATCGGCGAGGCGCCCCTTCTCCGCGGGCGTAAGCCCCTTCGGCAGGGCGCCGGTGTCGCCGGTCTCGACAAGCTTCGCGATCAGCTCCGGCCACATCAACTCCGGCGCGTAAGCATCGGCAAAACCGGCATAAATCGCGTCTGCCGCATTGATCCGGCTGCCGGTGACGCCCAGATATTCGCCGACCCGCCCGGGCGCCCGTGCCAGCAGCAGCGTGCCGCCGACGTCGGGGATCAGCCCGATCCCGGTCTCCGGCATCGCGATCTGCGTCGTGTCGCCGACCACGCGGTGGCTGGCATGACCGCCGACGCCGACGCCGCCGCCCATCACGAAGCCCTGCATGAAGGCCACGACCGGCTTCGGATATTCCTTGATCTTCGCGTTCAGCCGGTATTCCGCGCGCCAGAACCGCGGCCCGGTGAGGAAATCGCCGGCCTTGCCCTGATGGTAGATCGCCGCGATGTCGCCGCCCGCGCAGAAGGCGCGATCGCCCACCGCGTCGATCACCACGAGCGCGACCTCGGGGTCGTCGCGCCAGGCGTCGAGCGCGCGCTCGATCGCCTCCGCCATCTCGTGGTCGAGCGCATTGAGCGCCTTCGGCCGGTTGAAGGTGAGCCGCCCGGCGCGGCCCTCCTTGCGCGCGATCATCGTTTCGGTCGGGCTGTCCATCATCCGCGCTCCGCCAGCATGGTGCGGCTCACGATCAGCCGCATGATTTCATTCGTGCCCTCGAGGATCTGATGCACGCGCAGGTCGCGCACGATCTTCTCGATCCCGTAATCGGCGAGGTAGCCGTAGCCACCATGCAGCTGCAGGCATTGATTGGCCACCTCGAAGGCGGCGTCGGTGACGTAAAGCTTTGCCATCGCACAGAATTTCGTGGCGTCATGGGTCTTGTGGTCAAGCTTCCACGCGGCCTGGCGCAGGAAGATCCGCGCCGATTGCAGCTTCACCTCCATCTCGGCGAGGCGGAATTGCAGCGCCTGGAACTGGTCGAGCGACTGCCCGAAAGCCTTGCGCTCGCCCATGTAGCCCAGCGTCGCGTTCAGCGCCGCCTGCGCGCCCCCCAGCGCCGAGGCCGCGATGTTGAGCCGCCCGCCGTCGAGCCCGGCCATCGCATAGGCAAAGCCCTTGCCCTCGATGCCGATCAGGTTCTCCGCCGGGATCTCGCAATCGTCGAACTGCACCTGCGCGGTCGGCTGCGCGCGCCAGCCCATCTTCTCCTCGAGCCCGCCGAAGCTGAGCCCCTTGGTGCCGGCCTCGACGACGACCGCGGAAATGCCCTTCGGCCCCTCGGCGCCGGTGCGGACCATCGTCAGATAGACGTCGGAATAGGAGCCGCCCGAGATGAAGGCCTTGGTGCCGTTGAGTTTCCAGCCGCCCGCCGTGGCCTCGGCGCGGGTGCGCAGCGCGGCGGCGTCGGAGCCCGAACCCGGCTCGGTCAGGCAGTAGGAGTAGACCTTTTCCATCGCGCAGAGCGCGGGGAGCAGCCGTTCCTTCGTCTCCGGCGCGGCGAATTTGTCGATCATGCCGCCGCACATGTTGTGGATCGAGAGGAACGAGCCCACCGCCGGGCAGGCCATGGCGAGCGCCTCGAAGACGAGCGTCGCGTCGAGCCGGCTCAGCCCCGAGCCGCCGTAGTCCTCGGAGACATAGATCCCGCCCAGCCCGAGCGCGGCGACCTTCGGCCAGAGCGCCTTCGGGATCGTGCCCATCTGTTCCCAGGCGCGGGCGAAGGGGGCGATCTCCTCCTGCCCGAAGGCATGGGCCATGTCGAAAATGGCCTGTTGTTCCTCGCTCAGCGCAAAATCCACGGCTTCCTCCCCGAAACTCTGGAAATGAACATCTATTCAATTTTCAACCCGCGAAACGGGTTTGGCAAGGGGGCAGGGGCGCTGCCCCCTTGGCCTGCGGCCAATTCCCCCGGAGTATTTTCGCCAAGAAGAAGCCGGGATTTCTTCTTGGCGAAAATACTCCCGCCGGAGGCAGCCGCGCCCCGCAGGGCGCGGCCTTCCGTATCAGTCGAGCGCCTTGAAGTTCAGCGCGACGCCGTCCTTGATGCCCGAGAACCAGCGCGCCGTGACCGTCTTCGTCTTGGTGTAGAAGCGGAAGGCGTCGGGGCCGTACTGGTTCAGGTCGCCGAAGGCCGATTTCTTCCAGCCGCCGAAGCTGTAGTAGCTGAGCGGCACCGGGATCGGGAAGTTGATGCCAACCATGCCGACATTGACGCGCGAGGCGAAATCGCGGGCGGTGTCGCCATCGGCGGTGAAGATCGAGGTGCCGTTGCCGAATTCGTTGTCGATCACCAGCTGCAGCGCGTCGTCGTAATTCGTCTTGCGCACCATCGTCAGCACCGGGCCGAAGATTTCCTGCTGGTAGATGTCCATCTCCGGCGTGACGTCGTCGAAGAGGGTCGGGCCGACGTAGAAGCCGTTCTCGTAGCCCTGGATCTTCAGCCCGCGGCCGTCGACGACAAGCTTCGCGCCCTGCGCCACGCCCGAGGCGATCAGCCCCTCGATCCGCGCCTTCGCCTGGGCGGTGATCACCGGCCCGAAATCGACGTCCTCACCCGCGGTATAGGGGCCGACCTTGAGCTTTTCGATCTTCGGCACGAGCCGTTCGATCAGAGCCTCGGCGGTGCCTTCGCCCACCGGAACCGCGACCGAGATCGCCATGCAGCGCTCGCCCGCCGCGCCCATCGAGGAACCGACGAGCGCATCGGCCGCCTTGTCCATATCGGCGTCGGGCATGATGATCATGTGGTTCTTCGCGCCGCCGAAGCACTGCGCGCGCTTGCCGTTGGTCGCGGCGCGGCCGTAGATGTACTGCGCGATCGGGGTCGAGCCGACGAAGCCCACCGCCTGCACGGTTTCGTTGTCGAGGATCGCGTCCACGACCTCCTTGTCGCCGTTCACCACCTGCAGCACGCCATCGGGCAGGCCCGCTTCCTGCGCGAGCTGCGCCAGGCGGATCGAGGTCGAGGGGCAGCGCTCCGACGGTTTCAGGATCATCGCATTGCCGGCCGAAAGCGCGGGGCCCATCTTCCACAGCGGGATCATCGCCGGGAAGTTGAACGGCGTGATGCCGGCGACGACGCCGAGCGGCTGGCGCATCGCGTAAAGGTCGATCCCCGGGCCGGCGTTGTCGGTGTATTCGCCCTTCAGCATCGCCGGGGCGCCCATGCAGACCTCGATCACCTCGAGGCCACGCTGCACGTCGCCGCGCCCGTCGGGCAGGGTCTTGCCGTGCTCGAGCGAGACGAGCTCGGCAAGCTCGTCCATGTGCTCGTTGATGAGCGCGGCGAATTTCATCATCACCCGGGCGCGGCGCTGCGGGTTGGTCGCGGCCCAGGCGGGTTGCGCCGCAGCCGCGCGCGCGACGGCGTCGTCCAGCTCGGCCGGGGTAGCGAGCGCGAGCTTCGCGATCACCTCGCCGGTGGCCGGGTTCAGCACCTCGCTGAAGCGGCCCGAAGTGCCCGCGACCAGCTTGCCGTCGATCCAGTGTCCGATCTCTTTCATTCTTTCCTCCCGAAGTCGTGCAGGGTGTCTTGTTGGATTGCGGGCACTCTAGCCTTGCGAAAATGCGCGGAAAAGGCAAAGTCTGGCAAAAGCGTTTTGCGGAAATGCAAAGGTTGCAGCGATGGATTGGGACGATCTGCGGATCTTTCTGGCGGTGGCGCGGGCCGAGAGCCTGTCGGGCGCGGGGCGGGTGCTGAAATGCGATGCGGCGACGGTGGGGCGGCGGATCGCGCGGCTGGAGGAGGTCGCGGGCGCGCAGCTTTTCGTGAAATCGCCGCAGGGCTATGCGCTCACCGATGCGGGCGGGCGGCTCCTGCCGCATGCCGAGCGCGCCGAACAGGCCTTTTCCGGCGCGGAGGAGGAGCTGTCCGGCGCGGGCGGCGCGCTTTCGGGCCAGCTGCGGATCGGTGCGCCCGACGGCTGTGCGAATTACCTTCTGCCGCAGGTCTGCGCGCGGATCTGCGACGCGAACCCCGGGCTCGAGATTCAGATCGTCGCGCTGCCGCGGCTCTTCAACCTCTCGAAACGCGAGGCGGACATGGCGATCGGCGTCTCGCGCCCGACGGCGGGGCGGCTCACGGTGCAGAAACTCTCCGACTATCACTTGCATCTCGCCGCGCATCGCGACTATCTCGCGGCGCATCCCGCCATCGCCACGCGCGCCGATCTGCGCGGGCACCGGATGATCGGCTACATCCCCGACATGATCTTCGACAAGGAGCTCGACTATCTCGCCGAGACCGGGGCGGAGACGCTTGGCCTCGCCTCGAACTCGGTCTCGGTGCAGATGCAGATGGTGCGCGCGGGGGCCGGGCTGGGCATCGTGCATGATTTCGCGATCCCCTTCTGCCCGGGCGTGGTGCGGCTGCTGCCGCGCGAGATCGCGATCGCGCGCACCTTCTGGCTGATCCGGCACGCCGACGACCGTCGCTCCGAACGGCTGACGCGGCTGGCCGAGGCGCTGGGGCAGGGGCTGCGCGCCGAGATCGCGCGGCTCGAGGCGGAGGCGGCCGCGGGCGATCCGGTCGATTGCAACTCACAGGCGACTTGACAGATTGTCGCACCCCGGTAACGCTGGCGTGATAGCGCTAGCATGGGAGGATGCGATGCAGGTTCAACAGATCCTGAAGACGAAGGGCGATGACGGTGTGGTGACGGTGATGCCGGGTTCCACGCTGGCGCAGGCGGCGCAGGTGCTCGCCACGCGCAAGATCGGTGCGGTGATCGTTTCGGAGGACGGCAAGCGCGCCGCCGGCATCCTGTCGGAACGCGACATCGTGCGCGAACTGGGCCGCCACGGCGTCTCGGCGCTGACGCTTTCGGTCGAGGAGGTGATGACGCGCAAGCTCGTCACCTGCACCCGCGACTGCACCACCGAGAAGGTGATGGAACGGATGACCGAGGGCCGCTTCCGCCACATGCCGGTGATGGAGGGCGAGGAGATGATCGGCCTGATCTCGATCGGCGACGTGGTGAAGGCGCGGCTTTCCGATCTGCACATGGAGAAAGAGGCGCTGACCGGGATGATCATGGGCAACTGAGCCGGTCCGGGCCGTGGCGCCGGGGAGGAACGCTGCGGCGCGGCATCACGAGACTTGCAAAAGGGCACGCAATGATGTTGCGTGCCCTGACATTTTCGTGATGGCATCCAAGAGGAGGGAAGCCCCATGCGCATCGGTCTTTACCCGGGAACCTTCGATCCGGTGACCCTCGGCCATATCGACATCATCGAGCGGGCGATGACGCTGGTCGACCGGCTGGTGATCGGGGTGGCGATCAACCGCGACAAGGGGCCGCTGTTCACGCTGGAAGAACGGGTCGAGATGCTGCAGGCCGAATGCGCCCAGATCACCGCGCGCTGCGGCGGCGAGATCGTGGTGCATCCGTTCGAGAACCTGCTGATCCACTGCGCCCGCGACGTCGAGGCGAGCGTGATCATCCGCGGCCTGCGCGCGGTGGCCGATTTTGAATACGAATTCCAGATGGTGGGGATGAACCGCGCGCTCGACGCGAGCATCGAGACCGTCTTCCTGATGGCCGATGCGCGGCGCCAGGCGATCGCCTCGAAACTGGTGAAGGAGATCGCGCGGCTCGGCGGCGACGTCTCCCGCTTCGTCACCCCGGCGGTGAAGGAACGGCTGATCGAGCGGCTCGGCCTCTGATCCGGGCTTAGCCGGAACGGGGCCCCGCGGGGCCCCGTCGTCATTTCCGCCCTCAGCTTTTGGCCGGCGTCGCCGGGGCCGGGGTGGCCGGGGTGGCGGGCGTCGCCTGCGCGGCCTGCGTCGCCTGGCCGGGCTGATCGGGCAGCGCGTCGGCGCTCCAGCTGTCGATCACGGTCATGTCCTCGACCGCCTTCAGCGCCATGCTCGCCTCGTAGAAATGCCCGCCCTCGAACAGGGTCTGGGCATTGCGCAGCTCCTCGAGCGCATCGCGCGCCGGGATCAGCGCGGCATTGATCGTGACGCCGATGTCATGCGCGCGCAGCACCTCGACCGCGCCCTTCGAATCGCCGGTGGCGATCTTCGCATTGGCGTCGCCAAGCGTCTTCGTGTTCTCCGGCGTGGCGACGAAATCCTCGTTCAGCGCGACCGAGCTGTCGAAGGGAAGGTAGCGCAGGCCCTCCTTGCCGGCCTTCGAGGGCACCGCCCAGTCGGCCTCGCTCGCCTGGGCCGATTGCATCTTGCTCAGCGCGTCGTCGGTGAGCCCCTTGGCCTTGGTGCTGTCGCCGTCGAAAAGCGCGACCCGCGCGAGATGCACGTCGCGCATCGCGGCGCGGGCGTCGTCGACGGTGGTCAGCACCGCCTTGTCCGAGGCGGCGGTGGCGCTTGCCGCCGGGGCCTGCGCGCCCGCGGCCGGGGGCTGCGCCGGGGTCTCGGCGAAGGCCGCGACCGAGGGGATCACGGGCGCCGCGGCAAGTGCGCCGGCAAGCGTCAGGGCGAGGAAACGGGTGTTCGGTTTCATGGAAATTCTCCCTTGTCTCAGGGGGGAGGCCCTGTGCCTCTCCGCGGAAGAAACGGCGCAGGGCGGGCGGCGGTTCACTCACCGCCGCTCAAGAACGCCGCACCGGGCGCGAGGCTTTCGTGAACTCAGGAAAACGAGGGCAGCGCGCCCACCGCGACCAGCGCGCGCAGCACCGCATCGACCGCGACGGCGGCGAGGATCATCCCCATCACCCGGCTGATCACCGCCGCCCCGGTGGTGCCGAGCACCCGGAACAGCGGCGTCGCGGCAAGCAGGATGCCAAGCGTCACCGCCAGCACCACCCCCATCAACGTCGCGGTGATCGCCTGATGCGCGAGCGAGAAGCGGTCGTTGTCGGTCAGGATCACCACGGTGAGCATCGCGCCGGGCGAGGCGATCGAGGGGATCGCCACCGGAAAGACCGAGGTCTGGCGCACGCGCTCGGCCTCGGCGATCTCCTCCTCGGGTTTCGAATGGCCGAAGATCATCGTCAGCGCGAAGAGGAAGAGCACGATCCCCCCGGCGATCTGGAACGAGGGCAGGGCAAGGCCGAGCGCCTCGAGCACGATCTGGCCGAGCAGCAGGAAAAGCACGAGCACGATGAAGGACACGATCACCGCCCGCACCGCGACGGAACGGCGCTGGTTCGCGCTCATCCCGGCCGTGACCGCAAGGAACACCGGCAGCGTGCCGATCGGGTCGATCACCACCCAGAGCGTGACGAATTCCTGCAGAAGTTGCGTCGGGCTGAGCAAGGGCCAGTCCTTTCCGGGCCAGATTGTCAAGGGTTCTCAACACTCTGACACAGGCCCCCGGGAAGGGCCACCGGCCCCGGGGCGCGCGGGGATCACAACCGCGACAGTGTTGCCCCCGCGCAAGAAAAAGGGGCCCGCAGGCCCCGTTCCCTCGTCGTCTTGCCGGTGCGTCGCACTCAGCCGCGGCCGTAGACCGCCTCGCGCGCGAGCCGGGCGGCATCGCCCGGGTAGATCTCGAGATCGAGCGCGATGTCGAGCGGCATCCGCGCGATCTCGTCGCGGGTGCGCAGGTAGCGCGCCCGCCGTTCCGCGGCATGTCTCAGACGTTGGATCAACTGGGTCATTCTTCCCTCTCAGGGTCATCCCGGGCCGGATTGCCCGAAGCGCCAAGATGGGGGTTCTCGTTTGCGCTAACAACCCGGATTTGCCGCAATGCAGCATTGCAGCGCCTGCAGGGCCAGACAAAAGGGGCCGCGAAACCGCAGCCCCTTTTTCTTGGCGTAAATACTCCGGGGGGCCGAGGCAGGGCCTCGGCGGGGGCAGCGCCCCCTCCGGCCTCAGATCAGCTTGCCCATCGCCACAGCGGTGTCGGACATGCGGTT
>NZ_JBFXGV010000021.1:0-49693 GCF_050177655.1 Paenirhodobacter sp. | reverse complement strand
ATGCGGGGGTAACGAACATGGCTGGACCTTTCGTTAGGGCCTTGGGGATCTGGTCCCGGTTTTCGGCGCGCACCCTAGCCGCGCCCCCCCGCAATGGCAAGGCGCGACGGGGCGGGAAATGCCCCGCTCACGCTCCCGTCAGAATCGCGGCTTTTGCCCCCCTGCGCAGGCGGGGCTCCGCCCCCTTGGCCTGCGGCCAATTCCCCCGAGGTATTTCAGGCAAGATGAAGGAGCGGGTTTTCATCTTGCCGAAAATACCTCGGGGGTGAGGGCGAAGCCCGAGGGGGCAGCGCCCCCTGCCCGGCCGCCCCCCGGATCAGACCACCGGCAGCGCGCGCTCGACGAGCCGCGCAAAGAAGCTCGCGCCGATCGGCGCCGCCTCGTCGTTGAAATCATAGGCCGGATGATGCAGCCCCGCCCCCGGGCCGATGCCCATGAAGAGGAAGGCGCCGGGGCGCGCCTCGAGCATATAGGCGAAATCCTCCGAGCCCATCTCGCGCCCGGCATCGTCGTTGACCGCGTCGCGGCCCGAGACCTCGCGCGCGACATCGACCGCAAACCGCGCCTCCTCGGCGTGGTTCACCGTCGGCGGATAGCCCTTGTCATAGCGGATCTCGGCACGCACCCCATGCGCCGCGGCGATGCCCGCGACGATCTCGTGGAAGCGGCGCTCGACCATCTCGCGCACCTCCGGGGTGAAGGAGCGGATCGTCGCGCAGAACCAGCCGGTTTCGGGGGTGATATTGTCGGCCGAGCCGACATGGATCTGGGTGATCGAAACGACGAGCTCGTCGAGCGGGTCGAGGTTGCGGCTCACGATCGTCTGCAGCGCGCTCACCATGCTCACGATCGCGGGGATCGGATCGGAGCAGACCTGCGGCGTCGCGGCATGGCCGCCCTTGCCCGTCACCGTGACCCAGGCGGTGTCGACCGCCGCCATCAGCGCGCCCTGCGTCGTCTGGAAATGGCCAAGCGGCAGGTTCGGCGCGTTGTGGATGCCGTAGACCTGGGTGATGCCGAAGCGGTCCATCACCCCCTCCTGCACCATCACGCCGCCGCCGCCGCCATCCTCTTCGGCGGGCTGGAACAGGAGCGCCACCGTGCCCGCGAAATTCCGCGTCTCGGCGAGGTATTTCGCGGTGCCGAGCAGCATCGTGGTATGGCCGTCATGGCCGCAGGCGTGCATCCGGCCCGGATGCTCCGAGGCGTAGCCCTTGCCGGTGAGCTCGGTGATCGGCAGCGCGTCCATGTCCGCGCGCAGCCCGATCACCGGGCCGGGCTTGCAGCCGCGGATCAGCGCGACGATGCCGCTTTTCGCGATGCCCTCGTGGATCTCGTCGACGCCGATCTCCCTCAGCCGCGCCGCGACGAAGCCCGAGGTCTGCGGCAGGTCGAACTGCAGCTCGGGGTGGCGATGCAGCCACTGCCGCCATTCCTTCATCTCGGGGGCGAGGGCGGCGATGCGATTGATCACGGGCATGGTGGACTCGGGGGTTGCGCAAGGATAGCTGATTGAATGACCCCGAAACGGAGGAAGGGCAATGCCGAAACCGACCGATCCGATGCTGTTCGACGCCGGCGGAGACGTGGCGGAGCAGTTCCGCCGTCTCGTCGCGATCATGGCCTGCCTGCGCGACCCCGAGACCGGCTGCCCCTGGGATCTGGAGCAGGATTTCGCCTCGATCGCGCCCTATACGATCGAGGAGGCGCATGAGGTCGCCGATGCGATCGAACGCGGCGCCTGGGATGAGCTCGAGGGCGAGCTGGGCGATCTCGCGTTGCAGGTGGTGTTCCATGCACGCCTCGCCGAGGAGGCCGGGCATTTCGACGCCGCGGGCGTGCTGCGCGCGATCAACGCGAAGATGATCTCGCGCCACCCGCATGTCTTCGGCACCGAGAGCCGCGACAAGTCGGCCGCGCAGCAGACCGAGGACTGGGAGAAGATCAAGGCGGCCGAGCGCGCCGGGCGCGCCGAAAAGGGCGTGCTCGACGGCGTGGCGCTGGGTCTGCCGGCGCTCAGCCGCGCGCTGAAGCTGCAAAACCGCGCCGCGCGGGTGGGGTTCGACTGGCCCTCGACCGCCGAGGTGGTGGAGAAGATCGTCGAGGAGGCGCAGGAGCTGAACGAGGCGCGCGAGAGCCTCGGCCCCGCGGAGATCGCCGAGGAATATGGCGATCTGCTTTTCGTCATCGTCAATCT
The DNA here is from genome assembly GCF_050177655.1 of Paenirhodobacter sp. Taxonomy (NCBI): domain Bacteria; kingdom Pseudomonadati; phylum Pseudomonadota; class Alphaproteobacteria; order Rhodobacterales; genus Paenirhodobacter; species Paenirhodobacter sp. The sequence goes on along the minus strand of NZ_JBFXGV010000021.1, from coordinate 47,496 downwards.
GGGCCGGCATCTGGGGCTTGACCCGGAGGCCTGCCTGCGCGCGACGAATGGCAACTTCACCCGCCGTTTCAATTACATCGAGGACGAACTTAACGCGCGCGGAAAGACCCCGGCGCAACGCGATCTGGCGGAGATGGATGCGCTTTGGAATGCCGCGAAGGCGCAGGGGGTGAAGTGAGGAGCGGGGCTCTGCCCCGCACCCCGGAGTATTTCAGCCAAGAAAAAATCAGAACAGCGCCTTGCGCAGCATGTTCAGCGCGACCAGCATGAGGAAGCCCGCGAAGATCCGCTTGAGCGGCTTCGGGTCGAGCCGATGCGCGAGCGCCGCGCCCCAGGGCGCCGTGATCGTCGTCGTCGCGATCACCACGAGGAAGGCCGGGATGTTGATCGCGCCCACCGTATAGGGCGGCGCATCGGGCACTTTCGTGAGCAGGAAGGCCACCGCCGAGGGCAGCGCGATGGTGACGCCGAAGCCCGCCGAAGTGGCCACCGCGCGATGGATCGGCACCCCGTGCAGCGTCAGCATCGGCGTACCGATCGAACCGCCGCCGATGCCGAGCAGCACCGAGACGAAGCCCATCAGCGGCCCGAACCAGGCGCGGAAAATCCCGCCCGGCAGGCTGTCGGAGAGCCGCCAGCTCGCCTTGCCGAAGGCCATGTAGCAGGCGATGCAGAACACCATCACGCCGAAGATCAGCTGCAGCGTCTGGGTCCGCAGCTGCGCCACCACCATCACGCCGACGACGGCACCCACCGCGATCGGCGGCGCCCACTGCTTCAGGATCGTCCAGTCCACCGCGCCGCGCCGGTTATGCGCCAGCACCGAGCGCACCGAGGTCACGATGATCGTCGCGAGCGAGGTGGCGACGCAGACCTGCATCAGATTGTCCGAACCGTAGCCGAGGCCGGAGAAGAGGTAGAAGAAGGCCGGCACCAGCACGATGCCGCCCCCCACCCCGAGCAGCCCGGCCAGAACCCCGGCGAAGGCGCCGACGGCGATGAGCGTCGCGACGAGCGGCAAGAGCGTTTGCAGATGCGTCATGGTGATCCTCCCGCGCCAAGGCTTAGAGAGCGCGGAGCACTTCCGCCAGCGCCAAATCGTAAAGCGCGAGCCCGGCGCCCTCGCGCGTGGCCCCTTCGGAAAGCACCCGGCGCCAGCCGCGCGCCCCGGGCCGACCGTGGAAGAGGCCAAGCATGTGGCGCGTGATCTGGTGCAGCCGCCCGCCCGCGGCGAGGTGATCCGCGATATAGGGCTTCATCGCTTCGGCCACCGCGAAAGGATCGGCCTCGCCCCCCTGCCCCCAGATCTCCAGATCGGCGCGGCCGAGGATGTTCATCGGCTCGTGATAGGCGGTGCGCCCGACCATCGCCCCGTCGAGGCCGGAGGCGAGCTCCGCCCGCACCTCGGCGAGGCTGGTGAGCCCGCCGTTGATCGAGAGGTGCAGCGCCGGGAACTCCGCCTTCATCGCATGCACGAGGCGGTAGTCGAGCGGCGGGATCTCGCGGTTGTCCTTCGGCGAGAGGCCCTGCAGCCAGGCCTTGCGCGCGTGGATTGTGAAGCGGCTGACGCCGGCGCCCGAGACGCGGCGCAGGAAATCGGGCAGCACCTCTTCCGGGATCTGGTCGTCGACGCCGATGCGGCATTTCACCGTGACCTCGACCGGGCTCGCGGCGATCATCGCCTCGACACAGCGCGCGACGAGATCGGGCGTCTTCATCAGGACCGCACCGAAAGCCCCCGACTGCACCCGGTCGGAGGGGCAGCCGCAATTGAGGTTGATCTCGTCATAACCCCAGTCGGCGGCGATCCGCACCGCCTCGGCCAGTTCGGCCGGCTCGGAACCGCCCAGCTGCAACGCGACGGGATGTTCCGCCGCGGAATAGTCGAGCAGCTGCGCGCGCCGGCCGTGCACGATCGCGGGCGCGGTGACCATCTCGGTGTAAAGCAGCGCGTGGCGCGAGATATGCCGATGGAAGACCCGGCAATGGCGGTCGGTCCAATCCATCATCGGCGCTACGGCGAGCGCATATGCTTTATTTTTCGTCATTTTTTCTTTATCTTCAACATATTGCGCGGCAGCGTCTGCACTCCATCTTGCGACCGGATACGCCCCTTTCCGCCACGTTTCGACCGCGCAGTGCACATAGAGAGCACACGAATGGCGACGATTTCAAAGCTTCCCTCTAGCTCCTGGCGCGCTCAGGTCAGACGCAAGGGCAATTACGTCAGCGAAACCTTCCTGAGGCGCGGCGATGCGGAGCTTTGGGCGCGGAGTGTCGAGAGCAGGATCGATCGCGGCGAAGCTATACACGCCGGAGCGCGGGCGGCCAAGACATTCGGCGAGCTGATCACACTGCACAAAGCGGATCTGGCCGAGGTCGGCAAACCGCTCGGGCGCTCGAAAGCCGCCAGCCTCGGTTTCCTCACTTTGCGGCTCGGCCCCCTGAAACCCTCCGAGCTGGGCCGCGAGCGGCTGATCGCCTTCGGCCGCAAGCCGCGCCAGGGAAGGGGCCGGCCCCGTGACCGTCGGCATCGACCTTGGTTCTATCAAGACGATCCTCTCCCATGCTTCCGCCGTGCACGGCCTCATCGCCCCCACCGATGGCGTCGCGCACGCCCGGATCGCGCTCACGCGCCTCGGCCTCGTCGACAAGGGTTCGGAGCGCGACCGCCGCCCGAGCTCCGACGAGATCGAGGCGATCCTTGCCGCTTTGGAAAGCAACCCGAGGCAGTTCATCCCCGCGGCCCTCATCGTGCGGTTCGTCCTTGCGACTGCCATGCGGCAGGACGAGATCTGCCGCCCCCGCTGGGAAGATTACGCCCCCCGCGCCCCGATGCTCTTCATCTGCGCCCGCAAGGACCCGCGCCGCAAGACCGGCAACCACCAACGCATCCCCCTGCTCTCGGTCTCGGACTACGATCCCTGCGCGTTGATCGAGGAACAGCGCAAGATCGTCGGCAGTCGCGGCAGGATCTTTCCTTATAACGTCCGCTCCGTCGGCGCCGCTTTCCGGCGGGTTTGCAACGCGTTGCAGATCGAGGACCTGCATTTCCACGACCTGCGCCACGAAGCCACCAGCCCCCTGTTCGAAGCCGGCTTCACCATCGAACAGGTTGCCCCGGACACGGGTGGCGTAAAGGGCGCTGCCAGCTCGAGAACCGAGCACAGACCAAAACTCCAACATTGCGATTGGAAAGCGAACCCGGATAGCCTCGGGCGAGCCATCGAAACTTGAGGATGATGGAAGTGCCCCTCAGGTTGTACAAGCAAATGAGTGGGGCTCGGCAGTCGTCCGATTTCCGCGATCGGGCCAACCGCAGGTGCCGGCAGGACGTATTGGGAGGCGTTTCCTTTGAAGGACGAAACTGCATTCAAGGCATGGCTGGAACAGGGCGGCGCGCAAACTGAAAAGGGGCGGAATGCGCGTCTCTATGCCGTGCGGACGATCGAGACCAAGCTTTCCGCGCTCGGCTCGCCCTATCACGATCTGCATGAGGCCTGGAACGACGATCAATTCTCGGGTCTGAGAGATCGGCTCAGGGCGATGCGAGACGATGCCCGCTCAGGTGGCGAAGACTACCGCATCCTGATGCCGAACTCGGACAAACCGCACAACCGCCTGTCAAGCTGGGGCAGCTGGCTTGGACAATATGGGCGCTTCCTTGCAGGTGAGCCCCCCGGGAACACCAAAGACGCCGATCGTATTCGGCAGTATGTGCTGGAGCACTACATCGAACCCGGCCGTGAAGAAGGAAATACGCACGTCGACGTATCGGTGCGCGATGTAAACGCCGCGCTCGATTTGAACCAGGCTTGGCCGAATATCTGTCAGGCGTTGGCGGGAAAGAAGTTTCAAGAGCTTGCCGAGATTGCCTCTCCAGAGCAGATCGGGGCCGATCAAAGCCCGGCCACCGTCTTTCGTTTTGACCTGAACCCCGCAGGTGTGAACAGGAGCGCACTTGAAAATCTCCGCCGGAGATTTCTCGCCCTCTGCCCGGATTTCAGGGACTTCGTCGAACCCGGTGAAGGATGGGCCTGGGGCGAAAAGGCTTACAAGCTCGCGGCAAGCGAACGGGTCCGCGCCGTCTTGAACGAACAGGTTCAAGACGATTCGCTCGGAAAAGCGGTGGTCGAGATCCTGAAAACCGCCGCGAAGGACGGACCTTTCATCCGATGGCAAACGGAAGACAGGATCGCCAAGGAAACGCCGGAGTTACTCGGGGAGTTTTACGCGGCGATCGGCACGTTGCTGCGTAGCGATCACCCAGCGCAGACAGCTCTCTCCGAGGCATTCGACGCATTGGGCGATTTGCGGTCCCGGGGGGCGACGTCTCTGACCTACGGGGAGAGATTGAACATCGTCTTTTCGGCTCTTGCCATGACACGCCCATCCGAAGCCGTTCCCTTGAAAATCACCCGGATAAACGAAGCTTGGGAGGTTCTCACGACCGAGAAGCTTTTCGTTGAATCCAAGGCAGACATGTTGCGTGACTACCGGCGCTTTGCAGAGGTTTTTTCCAACCTCTTTGAGATCATGCGCGACGAATGGCATTGGCGCCCGCAGGACTGGCTCGACATACAGGGCTTTCTCTGGATCGCACTGGACAAATCACTTCCTGAGGCCTCCCTCTCCCCCGTCGAGGGCGTCAAGCCGCAGGAAACGGAGAACCCCCAACCGATGGCGACCACCAACCTCATCCTCTACGGCCCTCCCGGCACCGGGAAGACCTATCACTCCGCGGCCGAGGCGCTGCGCCTGTGCGGCGTGCCGGTCCCGGCAGATCGCAACGAACTCATGACGGCCTATCAGAGCCTCGTGGCTACGGGGCGGATCGAATTCGTCACCTTCCATCAATCCATGGCCTATGAGGAATTCGTCGAGGGGCGCCAGCCGATGACCGGCTCGGAAGAGGGAGAGGACGGCGCGACGGCGGGCTTCCGGCTGGAAACCGTGCACGGCATCTTCCGGCGCATCGCCCGACGGGCAGAAGCGAGCCGCGGGAGTATCGGGGCCGAAACGAGGCTGTCGCTCGACGGGCGACAGGTCTTCAAGATGTCGATCGGGGCCATCGCCCTGCCCGAAGATACGCCGCTTTTCGACGAAGCGATCGAAAAGGGATGCGCGATCTTCGGATTTCCCGATTTCGATCTCACCGATGCCCGCTTTTCGTCGCGCGAGGCGATCCACGACGCAGCCAAGGCGCGAAAGCAGGAAAACCCTGCCGCATATTTCTCCGAGCCCGCCACGATGATGATCGACCTCTTTCGCAACAAGCTGAAAGAGGGCGACGTGCTGCTCGTCACCAAGGGCAATCTGTTGGTGCGAGCGATTGGCATCGTTACGGGAGGCTACCAGTTCACGCCAATCGAAGGGCGCCACGACTATGCCCAACGCCGTGCCGTCGACTGGCTCTGGGTCGACAGGGAAGGGATCGCCGCGAGCGACATCTATGCGATGCAGCTTTCGCAGCGCACGATCTACCAGCTCGACAAGACCTCGCTCAACCTCCCCGCCCTCGAACGCTACATGAATAGCCTGCAGGCCGAAGGCCCCGCCGCGCCCGAGCCCTTCGTGCTGATCATCGACGAGATCAACCGCGCCAATATATCAAAGGTGTTCGGCGAGCTCATCACGCTGCTCGAGCCCGACAAGAGGCTCGGCCAGCCCAATCAGATCAAGCTGCGCCTGCCCTATTCGCGCGACGAATTCGGCGTACCGGCGAACCTTCACATCATCGGCACGATGAACACCGCCGACCGCTCCATCGCGCTGCTCGACACCGCGCTGCGCCGCCGCTTCAGCTTTCGCGAGATGATGCCTGAGCCCACGGTTCTGGCCGAAGCCGCGGCGAAAACCGGGATGGACCTGCCCCGCCTGCTGACGGTGATAAACGAACGGATCGAATATCTCTACGATCGCGAGCACCAGATCGGACATGCCTATTTCATCACCTGCGCCACGCGCGCAGATGTCGATGCGGTGATGCGCGACAAGGTGATCCCGCTTCTGGCGGAATATTTCTTCGAGGACTGGGCGAAGATCGCCGCGGTTCTGGGCGATCTGGAGGCGCATGAGGGCAAGATCGAGGGTGGCTTCCTCACCCGCTCCGTTCTGAAAGCGCCGCCGGGCCTGGACGATGGCGAGGCGATGGTGCGTTTCCGCTGGGATGTGCGGGCCGGCAGTTTCGATTATTCACGGCTGCTCGGCGCATGATCCGCCGCACCCTCCACGAATGGCAGCGCATCGGTTACGGCGAGGACGAGGCCTCGATCCCGCAGGCGCAGGCCGATCGGATCGCCGCCATCGCCGCGCGCTCCGCTTTCGCCGGCCGGGGGGGCGACGGGGTTCTGGAACATGGGCGCAAGGGGCTGCGCGCGCGTGGCGTGGTGGGCGTGATCGCGACCGAGGGCTGTCAGCTCGAAATCCTGCCGAAGATCGAAGCCGCCGGCGAACGGGGCGCAAGCGAAGCCTTCCTGCGCCAACGGCTCGTGCATATGCTGGCGGTCATCCATGATCTGCGCATCGACGCCGGCGCGATGACGCAGCTCGGGTGGCAGAAAGACACCGTGCTCGAGCTGCTGATCCGCCTGTTTGCCGCGAAGCTGACGGATGCGGTGCGCATGGGGCTGCCCCGCCGCTACCTGGAGCAGGCCGACGATCTGCCTGCCCTGCGCGGTCGACTCGATGTGACCCGGCAATTCTCCCGCCACGCCGTGGCGCCGCAGCGGCTGGCCTGCAGGTATGACGAGCTGTCGCCCGATATCGCGCTCAACCATGTGATGCGCGCCACCGTGACGCGCCTGAGACGGCTGGCTCAGGCACCGGACAACCAGCGCATGCTGCGCGAACTCGGCTTCGCCTATGCCGATGTCTCCGAGGTCGCGGTGCCCGCACTGCGCTGGGACCGGATCACGCTGGACCGTACGAACCAGAGGTGGCGCGACCTCCTCACCTTCGCGCGTCTCTTCCTCTCCGATCGCCACCAGCAAACCAGCGCCGGGTCGAGTGACGGCCACGCGCTGCTCTTCGAAATGAACACCCTCTTCGAGCAATATGTCGCCCGCCTCCTGGCGCGCGCCCTAGCCGGCAGCGGCTTGCGCGTCACTGCGCAGGGCGGGCACAGGGATTGCCTGTTCGAAGGCGAAACCGGCCGCTTCCGCACCAAGCCGGATCTGATCATCCGGCAAGGCGACCGGATCGTGATGGTCATCGACACGAAATGGAAGCGCATGACCCCACGTATCGACGATCCGAAGCAAGGCGTCAGCCAGGCCGACGTCTACCAGCTGATGGCCTACAGCCAGCTCTATCACTGCCCGAACGTCATGCTGCTCTATCCGCACCACGGGGAACTCCCCGCCGAGCCAGTCCACGCAGGGTACGCCATCGCAGCCCAAGGGGCCGCCGAAACCCTGCGGATTGCGACGCTCGACGTCACCGGACCGAGCCGGGGCCATGTCGCGGCCCTGAAACAGCTGGTCGCCCAGTCTCTTCCCTTCGAGGCGATCACCTGACGCCACTCCCCCGCCTCAACAAGCGAGCACGCGCCATATCGCGGGATATTCTCAAAAAGTTTTCCACTCGACAGCCACTGTGGATGCCGAAGTATTGAAATCCTTGATGAATTTTGGGCACCTTGCTCGCGACCGATCCGCAGGCACAGGAACAGCCAAGTCGTGTCAGAGACTTATGGCATTCGTGGCAGGCGCTCTTATCTTGCCCTTTTCCTGGTCCGTCCTTACAGCCCGCCATTCCGCCGGATTTACGCTGCGGCACGCTTGTCCACGCCATCGCATGCAACTGCTCGGAATGATGCATTTCGCGGTAATGTGTATGCGCGATGGTATCTTGGGCCGCTGCGAAACCGCCCGGCACTCGCCTTCTAGATACATCGCATCATCGGCGGTCGTTTCGCGCGACATCGTGAGAATAATAGGAAGCAAAGCTCCGATTTTCGTGTGCACCCGCTGCACACATAGATGATCAAGATATTGTTTTAATGTAACAATATGTAAAATCTATCATCGGAGCCACGGACCGGCGCCAGGGTGCGATGCGGTGTCCGGTGTCACGACATATCTCTGAAAATCTCTGATGCGCCTGCAGCCCGAGAGCCATGTTCCTGTCTGGAAGGAGCCCGTTTTCTCCCGTTTGGAGGTTTCCTGCAAGCAAATGGTCGGATCGCGCGCACGCGCCCCCGGAAAGCCTTTCTGTCAGACCTGCGCCCCACGCGCAGACCTCAATTGCGACGCCAATTGGATGAAGGGAGCATTCGACTGCTGGGCGAAAGCCATGACCCAGGCCCCCTGCAGGCGGATATGCAGCGAAAAGGCCTCGTCGCGCGGGGCGGCGTGCCCCAGACGGGCCGCATGGCCCGCGATGCAATCGGTCCAGCGCGCGTAAACCTCCTGCGCGGCCACCTGCAGGCGCGGTTCGGCCGGCGCGGCCTGCAGGATGCTGAGCACCGGACAGGCGGGCACATGCGCCTCGGAGGTCACCGCGGCCGCGATCGCCTCGCAAACCGCGAGCGCCCCGGCCTCGTAGCTGTCGGCCGCGTTGAAGATCCTGTCCAGAAGGGTTTCGAGCCAGCATCCCGCCCAGCGGGTCGCAGCATCGGCGAGCTCCGGCTTGCCCCCCGGGAAATGGTAATAAAGCGACCCCTTGGGAAGCTTGGCCAGGGCCAGAATTTCCGACAGCCCAACCCCCGAATAGCCCTTCTGACGAAAGAGCGCGGAGGCGGCACGCAACAGTTTCTCACGGGAATCGAGCGCGTCCATCAGAAAAGGATAGCGTCATTAGACCAATTGGTCTACTGACCTGAATAGACCGACTGGTCTAGACCTTCAGACGGAGCCTCGCATGCAACCTGCCCCGCGGAAAATCGAGATCCCAGCCGAGGGCGCGCGGCTCGTCGGCACCTATTATCCGCCCGAAGGCCCTGCGCGGGCGAACCTCGTGCTGCACGGCGCCACCGGCGTTCCGCAGCGGTTCTACCGGCACTTCGCCGCCTGGGCCGCGGCGCGCGGGATCGGGGTGCTGACCTATGACTACCGCGATTTCGGCGAGTCCCAGCAGCGCCCGATGCGCGACAGCGACACGATCTTTGCCGACTGGGCGGTGCGCGATCAGGCGGCGGCCCAGCGGGCACTGGCCGAGATCGCGCCCGAGGGGCCGCTCTGGGTGCTCGGCCACAGTCTCGGCGGGCTTGGCATTCCGTTTCACGACTACCCCGCGCGCACCGAGAAGATCGTCTCCGTCGGCGCGGGGATCGGCCATTTCACCGATCACCCCTGGAGCTATCGCCCCAAGGTGCTCGCGTTCTGGTTCCTGCTTGGCCCGGTCGCCACGGCGCTCGCCGGCTACATGCCCGGCAAGCGCCTGCTGCTGGGCGCGGATCTGCCCGCGGGGGTCTATTGGCAGTGGCGCCGCTGGTGCACCCGGCGGGATTTCTACGACAGCGATATCGGCCGCTCGTTGCCCGCCCCCAATTACGCGCCATCCGTTCCACGGATCCGCATCTGCGTGGCCGGCGACGATGTGGTCGTGCCCCCGGTCGCCGTCCGGCGATATGCCGATGCCCTCGCCCCGGGGGGCGCGACCTATCATTGCGTCGCGCCCTCCGACCACGGCCTCGCGGCCCTTGGCCATATCGAATTTCTCGCCCGCGACAGGGAGCCCGCCTGGGCCGGGTTGCTGGACCTCTCCGAACCTCAAGAGGACGACCGATGACCCTGACCGATAGAATGGAGGCCGCCGGGGCGTCGATGGCCGGGCGCGCGCAGAAGGTGATCCTGCGCGCCAATCTCGCGATGATCGCCATGATCGTGATCCACGATACCGATCACGTCCGGCAGGCGAGCAACTGGTGCTACACGATCGGCCTGCAACTCTGGCTGGTGAATATCGCGGTCTATGTGCCAAGCCTGATCGCGCTGGCGCTTCTGTGGCGTGGGCGCGGGGCGGGAGTTGCGACGATGGTCAACGGCCTGCTCGTCGCGGCGGCGTTCTCCGAGGTCCATCTGTGGCGGCCCTCGATCCCGGTCTGGGGGATCTGGAACGACAATTTCTTCATTCTCGGGGCCGACAGGATCAGCTGGACGATCCTCGCGCTGACCGTGCTCGTCGGCGCCCTGGTGACCGCTGCGGGGGCCTATGCGCTGGGTCTTCAATGGGCCGCGCGGAGGTCCGACGCAGGACTGCCCCACGCGTCCTGATCGGGGCTTCGACCGGTGCTCGGGCCGCTCGGGCAGCGTGCGCGGCGCTGCCGCCGCGGCCTGCGCCCCTCGCAAATATGCGCGCCTTGCGCGGGATCTCGCCGGGCAGGCGCAGCGCCCTCCTCTTCAGGCCGGGGCGCCAGGGCGGCGGAGCCGTACTCCGCCGCCCGCAGCCTCACCAGGCCTGAACGGTCGGCCCGACGGTCAGCTCGCTGACGTTGGTGTCCGCGGGCTGCTCGATGGCGAAGGCCACGACGGCGGCGATCCGGTCCGGGGTGATGCCGACCTGCTCATAAAGCGCGGCCATGCCGGCCGCGGTGCCGGTGTCGCTGATCGTGTGCAGAAGCTCGGTGTTGATCGCGGCCGGGAAGATCGTCGCGGTGCGGATATTGGTGCCCTCCATCGCCGATTCCATGCGCAGGATCTCCATGAAGTCGCGCACGAAGAACTTGGTGCCGCCATAGACCGCCGCCGCCGGATAGGCCTTGAGCCCGGCAACCGAGGAGGTCGCGATCACATGGCCCGATTTCTGCGCGATGAACTCGGGCAGCACGGCGGCGACACCGTTCAGCACGCCCTTGATGTTGATGTCGACCATCGCATGCCAGTCGTCGGTCTTCAGCGCGGAAAGCGGCGAGCTCGGCATGATCCCGGCATTGAGGAAGATCACGTCGACACGGCCGAACCTGTCCTTCGCCAGTTTCACGATGGCGTCGTTGTCGGTCTGTTTCGTGACGTCGAGCACCTGCCAGATCGCCTCGCCGCCCGCGGCGGTGATCTCGTCCGCAAGGGCCTTCAGACGGTCCGCGCGCCGCGCGCCCAGAACAACCTTCGCGCCCTTCGCGGCGAGCAGTTTCGCACTGGCCTCGCCGATGCCCGACGAGGCGCCGGTGATGATGATGACCTTGTCTTTCATGTTCGTTTCCTTTCGTTGAGACAGGCCTCAGCCGTGGAGAGCCACGCTGAGGGGATAGGTGCCGCGCAGCCGGAGGGGCGCGATGTCGCCCTCGATCCGGCCCAGCCGGATCAGCCCGCGGGAGAAGCGATAGGGCGCGTGGAAAAACACGAGATTGCCCCAGGGCGCATAGGTGCAGACATCGCCCACCGCTTCGTCGCCGAAGGGGGCGGCCCCCTCCTCGGTCAGCTTGCGCGGCAGAGAGGCGATCTTTTCGTTCTGCGCATAATCCTCGATCGTCAGCGCGAGCGGCAGCAAGCTCAGGAGATCCTGCGCCGAGGGGCTGTCGTTCAGCGCGACGGTGAAAGCCTGATCGGCGAAGCGGCAGAGGAGGCGCATCGGAAGCCCCTTCGGCGTGGCATGCGCAGGGCGGCTCACCGCGGCACAGGCTGCGCCCGCGGTGAAGGCGCGCCGCGTCATCGGGGTGGGGTCAGCCGCGGTAGTCTGCATCGCTGACCGGTTCGAGCCAGGTGACGACCTCGCCGTCGACCGCCTCCTGAATGGCGATATGGGTCATGCCCACCTCGGGCGCGGCACCGTGCCAGTGCTTCTCGCCTGCCGGGAACCAGACCACATCGCCGGGGCGGATCTCCTCGACCGGGCCGCCGGCACGCTGCACGCGGCCAAGCCCGGCGGTGACGATCAGGGTCTGCCCCGCCGGGTGGGTGTGCCAGGTGGTGCGCGCGCCGGGCTCGAAGGTCACAGCGGCGCCGGCCGCCTGGCCTGGCGGTTCGGCCTGAAACAGCGGGTCGATCCGCACCGTGCCGGTGAACCAGTCGGCCGGCCCTTTCATCGAGGGCGTGCTGCCTGCGCGGGTGATTTTCATCGGAACCTCCTGCTTTCGTGGGTTGCCGTTGTTATATGGCCGCCCGCGACTTATTGATTAGAGGCGAAGCATCGCTTGAACTTATCGACCAGGACCATGAATGGAGGCGCAATGGCGCAGACCGATTTCAACGATCTGATGTGGTTTCTGGCGGTCACCGAGGAGGGCAGCTTCACCCGGGCCGCGGCGAAGCTTGGCGTCGTGCAATCGACGCTGAGCCACCGGATCAAGAAGCTGGAAACCCGGATGGGCATGCGGCTGCTGGCGCGCACCACGCGCTCGGTCGCCACGACCGAGGCGGGCGAGCGGCTGCGGCGGGCGCTTGCCCCCCGGGTGAGCGAGATCGAGGAGGAGATCGCCGCGCTGATGGAGCTGCGCGACCGGCCCGCGGGCTCGGTACGGATCACGCTCTCGCATCATGCGCTGACGCAGCTGATCTGGCGCAAGCTGCGCCCGGTGCTGCGCGACTATCCCGACATCCGGCTGGAGCTGAGCGTCGACGGCGGCTTTCGCAATATCGTCGAGGACGGGTTCGACGCCGGGATCCGGCTCGGCGAAAGCGTCGAGCATGACATGATCGCGCAGCGTGTCGGGCCCGACTGGCGGCTGGTCGCGGTGGCCGCGCCCGGCTATCTGGCGGCCCGCGGGCGGCCCGGGCATCCGCAGGATCTGCTGGCGCATGACTGCATCAACCGGCGTCTGGTGACGGCGGGCGGGCTTTATGCCTGGGAGTTCGAGAAGGACGGCAAGGAGCTGCGGGTCCGCGTCGAGGGGCGGCTGACGCTGAACGACGAGGCGACGATGGTCGCGGCGGCGCTCGACGGGGTGGGCATCGCCTATGTGCCCGAGGATATGGTGGCGGCGCATCTCGCCAGCGGCGCGCTCGAGCTGCTGCTCGACGACTGGTCGCCACGCTTCGCCGGCTATCACATCTACTACCCGAGCCGGCATCAGAACCTGCCCGCCTTCAAGGTCGTGGTGAACGCGCTGCGCCAGTGAACCGGGCGGAGCGGAGGTCTCCGCCCTGCCCCGGCCCCGGCCCCTTCCGTTCCCGGCAAAGACGGCCCCACCCCGCCCGAGCCGGCGGGTGGGGGCCGCCGCGAAGGCGCCCCGGAGCGGCAATCCGATCGCGCCCCGGGTCGTCCTGCGCCGGTCCTAGGCGGCCGCCGCAGCGGTGATCGCCCGGTAGACCGCAGTTTCGAACGCCATGTAGCCGGTGAAGGAAACCGCGTCGGCGAAGGGCAGGATCTGCGTCGCCCAATAGCCGCCCACCCCGTTCTTGCGATCAATCCAATAGTAGCTGTTGGCGAGCCCGGCCCAGCCGATCGCCCCCGCCGGGCGGCCGGTCGGGGCCTCTTCGGTATTGACCATGAACGTGTAGGACCAGTCCTTGGCAAGGCCCGGGAAGAACTCGGCATCGTTCGAGAGCGACGGGATCACCCCGCGCAGCATCGTCACCTTCTGCGGCGGCACGAGCGCGCCCCGGGTGGCCCAGTCCACCGTCTCGGGCTTCAGCACCCGGCCATGCGGGCCGGCGCCGTCGTTGAGCCACATGCGGATGAACTTCATGTATTCCGGCACGCTCGCGTAAAGACCGTGGCCGCCCATGTGAATCTCGGGATCGTCCGGAAGGGCGAAGTCGTCCATCGGCGTCAGGCCTCCGTCACCGGCGCGGGCGTGGATCACCGCGCTGCGCGCCTTCATGTCGTCGCTCCGCGTGAACGCGATGTCGGTCATGCCGAGCGGGGCGAAGACGCGCGAGGCCATCACCTCTCCCAGCCGCTTTCCGCGAATGCCCTCGAGCACCTGCCCCAGCCAGTCGATATTGGTGCCGTAGGTCCAGCGCTCCCCCGGGTCGAACAGCAGCGGCGTTTCGAGGCAGGCCCGGTTGGCGGCGACGACGCTGGGCTGCCCCCGTTCCTCGGCGAGGCGCCTGTAGGTCTCGTCGAAGAAATCATAGCCGAAGCCCGCGGTGTGCAGCATCAGCTGGCGCGTGGTGATGTCGGATTTCGGCGGTCGCAGCTTCGGCGTGCCATCGGCCTCGAACCCCTCGATCACCTGCAGCTTGCCGATCGCCGGGACGTAGTCCTTCGCCGGCGCGTCGAGGTCCAGAAGCCCCTCTTCGACGCATTGCAGCGCGCAGGTGCCGGCGATCGCCTTGGTGGTCGAGAAGATCGCGAAGACGGTGTCCTCGGTCATCGGCGCACCGCCCAGACGGCGCTCCCCCGCCGCGCCGGAATAGATGTCGCCGTCCCGGTCCGTCACCATGGCGACGACGCCGGGGACACGTCCGGCCGCATCGCCGCCGCTGACCTGCGACAACACCGCGTCGCAACTTGCCTTGAGATTGGTCATGGTCTCCTCCCTTGCCAATGTCCGCGGCAAGGGTAGCGCGGGGCCGGCGGGCCGTCTGTCTGCAAGCGGCAGGCGCTATCCGGTTTCGGAAGCGAAACGGCAGCCTCAGGCCAGGCGCCGCGCGCGCAGGCGGGTGTGCGAGGGCAGCTCCCCGAACCGCGCGCTATAGGCCCCGGCCAGCGCACCGAGGTTGACATAGCCCCAATCCGCCGCGATCTCGGAGATCGTGCGCGCAGGCGGCGCCCATTCCAGCTCCGCCCGCAGCCCCTCCAGCCGTTGCGCGGCGAGAAAGGCGCGCGGGGTGACGCCCCTGAACCGCGTGAACCCACCCGAGAGCGTCCGCGCCGAAACGCCGACCCGGCGCGCCACCTCGCCGATGGATGGGGCCTCGCGCGCCTCGGCCGCGAGGATTTCCTCCGCCTGCCGGACATAGCGCGGCGCGGCGGAACGCGCGCCGCGATCGAGCGCGATCCCCGCCCCCCGGGCCCACTCCATCAGCAACTCGAGGCAGACCATCTCCTCGATATGCCGGCCGAGCGGCCCCTCGGGCGGCAAGGGCAGATCGGCGCCCAGCGTGCGCGCGGCATAGTCCAGCAAGCTCAGCCAGCGCGACCCCGGCCCGCCGAACTTCAGTCGGCAGGTCCAGAGCCTGTCGTCCGGCACGAAGCCGAACCATCGTTCGGCGATCTCGGCCATCGCCGGGTGCGGGATCGTCAGATTGAACTGCATGTGCTGCGCGTCGCCATCGAGCCAGTAATCGGTGCGCGAGCAATCGACGACGAAGCTTTCGCCCGGCCTCGTCGTGGCGGGCTGCCCGTCGCAGTGATGACGCAGCGCACCGCGCAGGGTGTTGAGCACGAGGATATTGCCGGCCTCGGGGTCGAAATCGGAAAGATGGATGCCGGTGCCATAGGAAAAACGGGTGAAGGTCACCCGCCCCGACCGGGCCGAAAGCATCGTCGCATCGGGCTTGGCGAAGCGTTCGAGCGGGCGCACGCGATAGGGCATGTAGACGTTGCGGCAGAATTCCTGCACCTCGTCCCAGTCATGGGAATGCGTCGTTCCCCGATGACGGATCGGCGCGCCATCCGCGCCCAAGACAAGTGCCTCCTCCAGCATCCTGTCGCCCTCCCTCGATGTCCTCCGCCCGGAAGTCTAGAACAATCCGCAACCCGGTCAATTCCATGCGCGCCGAGCCGCCGGGTCAGGCCGCCCCCTCCGATCCGCGCCGAGGACGGCCTGCGGCGCGGCCAAGCTCCCCCCGCCGCAAGGTCGTCGGCGATGACAGCCGCTCTCGCCGCTCCGACCCCCGCCGACCCCCGCCCGCCCCCTGGGCGGCGTGAGCCGTCAGATCCCCTGCGCCATCCGGGCCTTTCGGGGCGAGCTGAGTTTCATTCCGGGCTGGTTCAGCCGGTCTTCCGACCCCGTCCAGGCATAGGCCAGAAGGCAGGGCGCCAGCTCACCCGTCGTGATCCTGTGCTCCATGCCGGGGCGGTTCAGGATCAGGGATCCGGGCGCATGGACCGCCGCGTCATTCTCGGACCAGGCCCCCGCGACCGAGATGTAGCTCTCCTCGATCTCCTTGTGGCTGTGCTGCGGATAGGTCGTGCCGGGCGCGAAGAGCACGAACCCCAGGATCAGCTTCTCCGCGCAGATCGGCCCCCGCGGGCCCAGAATCTCGCAATAGGCGTATTTGCGCGCGAGCGCCCTCGGCACCTTCTCGTAGCCGTATTCCCAGGTGAGCCTGTCGGCCACCCGCGCGAGCGCCCTGGACATGCCCTGCACCGCGCCCCTCTCCCCAAGATCGAGCGCCCGGCCGAGGTGGGCGGTGACCGGTTTCGCCTCGGGGGCGCGGCCCCTGATCTCCGGGTTGGCGTCGACGATCGAGGCGAGCGCGTCGCGCACCCGCTTGCGATGCGCCCGGATCAGGCGGCTGCCCCCGTCCGACCCCTGACGGTAGAGCGCATCGAACTCCTGCAGCAGGTAAAGCCAGTCCGGGCCGTCGTTCAGGCGGGGCGGTCCGGCGCATTCGGGTGCGGAGGTCATGGCGCGTTCTCCCGGCGGATCAGGGGTTGACCGGGATGACGATGCGCCCGCGGATCGCCCCGTCGAGGAACTTCGCCGCGGTGTCGACGACCTCGGCCAGGGGCAGCTCGGTCGTCATCTCCTCGAGCTTTGCAAGATCGAGATCGCGCGCCAGCCGGCCCCAGGCCGCCAGGCGGTCGGGTTTCGGACACATGACGCTGTCGACCCCGGCGAGGGTGACGCCGCGCAGGATGAAGGGCGCCACCGACGCGGGCAGATCCATCCCCGCGGCCAGGCCGCAGGCGGCGACGACGCCCCGATATTTCATCATCGAGAGCATGTTGGCCAGCACCGTGCTGCCCGCGACGTCGACGCCCCCGGCCCAGCGCTCCGGCCCGAGCGGCCGGACCTTGCCGGTCAGTTCGCTGCGATCGAGCACCGATGCGGCGCCCAGCCGGCGCAGGTATTCCGCCTCGGAGGCGCGGCCGGTGACCGCTGCGACCTCATAGCCCTTCGCGGCCAGAAGCGCCGTCGCCACGCTGCCGACACCGCCAGCCGCACCGCTCACGACGATCTCGCCATCGCCGGGCAGCACGCCCTGCCGCTCGAGCGCGAGGACACAGAGCATGGCGGTATAGCCCGCGGTGCCGATCGCCGCGGCCTGCCGCAGATCGAGGGGCGCCGGCAGCGGCACCAGCCAGTCGCCGCGGACCCGCGCCCGCTCGGCCAGACCGCCCCAGTGCTTTTCCCCCACGCCCCAGCCGTTCAGGATGACCCGGTCGCCGGGCTTGAAATCGGCATGGCTGCTCTGGGCGACCGTGCCCGTGAAGTCGATGCCCGGCACCATCGGGAAGCGCCGCACGACCGGCGCCTTGCCGGTGATCGCCAGCGCGTCCTTGTAGTTCAGCGTCGAATAGGCGACGTCGACCAGCACATCGCCCTCGGGCAGCTGCGCTTCGGCGATATCCGCCAGCGAAACGGTCTGCGTGGTGTCGGGCTTCTCGATCAGCACGGCTTTCATGGTCTTCTCCCTCGGTTATCCTGCTGTCCCGGCCTCGAAGAGGCGAACGAACATCTTGATGAAATTGCGCAGCGGATCGGGGCGCAGCTCGAGCTTCGCGCGCAGGATCGCGCCCTCCCATCCGATCCAGAAGGCCTCGGCCAGCGCGTCGGGATCCTGCCCGGCGGACAGCTCCCCGCAGGCCTGCGCCTCCCGGAAAAGCCGCGCCGTACGGTTTTGCCAGCTCTCCAGAACCCCGACGAGCGCCGCGCGGAAGCCGTCCGGCAAGGCCCCCATCTCCTGGCCGAGGTTGCCGACGAGGCATCCGCGCCGGAAGCCGTGGCGCGCCATGCCCTCCTCGGCGATCGTGGCGAAGAGGCGCAGCCGCGCCAGGGGCGAAAGACTTCCGTCGAGGAAAGCCCGGTCCAGAAGCCCGGCGAAATAGATGTCATAGGCGGCAATGAGCGCCAGGCCGAAATCGGCCTTGTTGCGAAAGTGGTGGTAGAAGCTCCCCTTGGGAACCTTCGCGACCTCGAGGATCTCGTCGACGCCGACCGAGGAATATCCTTTCTCGGTCAGGTGTTCGAGCCCGGCGCGGATCAGGTTCTGACGGGCGAGAGAGGCATCCGGAGCCCCCCGCGGGCGGCCGCGGCGGGGCTTCTCGGAAGGCTGCGAAGGCGCGTCTTTCGGCAACATGGATATTTAATAGACGGTTTGGTCTATTAAATCAAGCGCAGCCATGAGGCGAGCGCCCCATGACGCGACCCGCCCGAACCTGGCAAAGGACCGGACGCAGAGGCGCGCCCCCCGCGCCGGGCCCCGCGAGCACGAAATGACGCAGCCTCACCTGCCCGGCCGCCGCGCTGACCGCCCAGTGATACCGCCCCGCCAGATCGGAGGTTTCCAGCCGGATCCGGCCCGCCGATATCGTGTCGAGAGCGCCCCGGATCCCGGGCTCCGCCCCCTCGAGCGGCAGAACGGAAAAGCTGTCGAGCCGTTGCGCCAACCCCTGCCCCGTCATCTTGATCACCGCTTCCTTCAAGGCCCAGAGGCGGAAAAACGCCTGGATCCGCCCCTCCCCCGAGAGCGCCTCCAGCGCCGCCACCTCATCCGGCGCGAAAAAGCGCTGCGCAAGCTGCATCATATGCGCATGGGGGCGGACCCGCTCGATATCCACCCCGACGGCAATGCGCCGGCTCAGCGCGATCGCCACGCGCCGCCCGGAATGCGACAGGTTGAACTCGATGCCCGCCAGACCCGTCCGCGGATGCAGGACGGGCTTTCCGTCGCGCCGGCGCGCAAACCTCGGCACCGCGGGGTCGCAGGACAGATACCCGCCGAGAACCCGGCGCAAGGTGGCATGAGCGAAGCGGAACAGCCGCGCATCCTCGGCGCGGCGAAATCTGGCGGCCCGCGCACGTTCGACCGGATCGAGCGCCCCCGCAGGCGCGCCCGCCCGGTCGAGTTCGGCGTGCCAGACATGCACCTCCCCCTCGCGCAGGGCCGGCCATTTGCCGATCTGCCTCACAGCAGATTGGCCAGGCTGCCGCCGATGAGATCGCGCATGATCTCGCTCGAGCCCCCCCAGATCGTCTGGGCGGAGGCATCCGCCAGATCCCGCATGGCGCGCTTTCCGACCGGGCCTCCGACCCCGTCGGCACCGCGCAGCTGAACGCCCAGCGCCGCGACCTGCTTTTGTGTCTCGCTCGCGCGCAGCTTCGCGGTGCAGGCGAGGCGCGGGTCCAGACGTCCCGCCAGATGGTCACCGATGCAATGATCGACGAAGGTCCGGTTGGCGGCGCAATCGCCGAACAGATCCGCCAGCTGGAACCGGATGTGCTGAAAGCCGAGCAAGGTTCCCGCCGCGGTCTTGCGGGCGTCGCAATGGGCGATCAACGCGCGCAACTGCGCCTCGGCCGCCGCTTGCGCATAGATCGCCAGCACGAGCCGCTCGATCACGAGCGAGGTCATCAGATAGATGAACCCCATCCCCTCAGGGCCAAGCAATGCCGTCCCGGGCAGAAGGCAACGATCGAAGCGCAGTTCGGCCGTCTCGAGCGCGGCCATCCCGACCTTGTCGATCGGGCTTCGCTGCAACCCCGGACAGGGGGCCTCGACGACGAACAGCGACAAGCCCGGCGTCGCCTGTCCGGCGGCCTCCGAGGTCCGGGCCGCGACGATGATCAGCCCCGCGCCCCGCCCGTTCGAGACATGGGTCTTGACCCCGTTCAGCTCGAACCCGCCCGGCACGCGTTTTGCCGTGGTGCGGATCGCATGCAGATCGCTGCCCGAATGCGGCTCGGTCAGCGCGACCGCCCCCAGCAGCTCACCGCTGGCGAGACGCGGCAGATAGGCCGCCTTCTGATCCGCACGCCCCAGCCGCGTCAGGAAGGGCATCAGGATGTCGCTTTGCAGGAAGCTCGGCAGCCCCGACAGACGCCGCGCGGCAAGCTCCTCGATCACCACGACGGCGTCGCGAAAATCGCCCCCGGCCCCGCCGTAGCGCACCGCCAGATTGCGGCGCAGCAAGCCCGCCGCCCCGGCCCGGGCCCAGATCTCGGGCGGGCAGGTCGTTCCGGCCTCGATCCACCCCTCATGCGCCCCCACGATCTCGGCGTCGAGGAAGGCGCCGATCTCGGAGCGCAGCGCCTGATGCGAGGCGTCGAAAAGCGGGCGCGCGAAGATCTGATTGCCCGGGACGGGTGCGATAATGCCATCCATCGCCGCTTACCTCCGCACCAGTTCACCGCTCAGATCCAGCGCCTGCATCGTATGGGCCAGATCTGCGTGATCGGTGGGTTCGTCCAGAATGAGCGTCTCGAAACCGAGCCGGGCATAGCCGCGGATATACTCGGCCACCTCGCCATAGCTGCCGACCAGATAGGGGCAGAAGGTCTTGTAATTCTTGAGCGGGAACAGCCAGTAAGGCCCCGCGCCCCCCTCGTCGAGGGTCTCGGCCACCTCCGAGATGTCGCGATGCCAGATCGAATCCGAGCTGCCCCGCGCCATGCGATGCGCGAGCTGCCCCCGGCGATCCGCGGGAAACCGCGCCCGCGCCACCTCCCAGGCGCTGTCCCGATCCGGCCGCGCGATCACCCCGAGACGAAGCCCGACCGGGCCGGACTGCCCCTGCACCGGCGCGAGCTGGTCAAGCGGCTTGGTATAGCTCAACCGGGTCGCGCCCAAGCTCGCCGCAGCGGTCTTGCAGGCCTCGGAGGCGCCCGAGAGATAGAGATCGGGCATGAGCACCGGATCCCCCGCCGGCTGCAGCTGCAGCCGCTCGACCTGATAATAAAGCCCCTCGAGCGTGATCGTCTCGCCGCGCAGCAGGGACAGCAGGATCGTGCTGTACTCGATCAGGCGGTCATAACGCCGGTCGTGCTCGGTCTTGTCCCCAAGCTGCGCCAGATCCCGCGAAAACCCGCCCGCGACCATGTTCAGCGCCACCCGGCGCCCGTACAGAAACCCCAGCGACGAGATCTTTCGCGCCGCCGCGAGCGGGTGCATGTAAACGGGCTGGGTCGCGATCAGCGGCACGAAACGGCTGGTCCGCTCGATCGCGGCTTGCGCCACGGTCCAGGGGTCGATCAGGCTGTTGTCGGTATAGATCAACATGCCCTCGATCCCGGCATCCTCGTGCCAGCGGGCGATCTGGGCGATCTTGTCCAGATAGGCCCGCGGCTGAAAGCGGACCGAGGGCGGTGCGGTGGTGAAGATCTTCATCTGGCGGATCCTTCCTGTTCTGCAAGCGGGGCAAGGCTGTGGGGATGGGACGGAACGGCGGCCGGTCCGGTCTTTGCGGGGGTCATGGCCGGATGGTCCAACAGGCTCGACGGCGGCGCGAGCAGATGCAGCACCCGATCGACGGCCTCACGCATCTGCGCATCCCGCGTCGAAATCATGAAGGCGCGCGCGAAAACCCGGGCGAGCCCGTCGACCTCGTCCGAGGCGGAGGCCTCGAACTGCGCGTAGCCGCGGTCGCTGGCCAGGCTCGACTGCCAGGCCCAGAGCGCGGGCTCCAGCGCGCCGGGCAGATAGGTGTCGCGCAGCGCCGCGCGCCAGTCGGCCGCGCCGTGCAGCGTCGCGATGGCGCGCCCCAGCCGCTCGGCCTGCAGCGCCGCCACCGACATCCCCTGACCGAACACCGGGTTGAAGGTCGCGATCGTATCCCCCACGGGCAGATAGCCGCGCGGCAGCTCCGCGGCGATCCGGTCGAAACGCTTCAGCCGGGTCCGCGCGACGCGATAGCGCGAGAATTCGGTCAGCCGGCGTTCCCCCTGCAGCAGCGGCGCGATCCTGCCATCCCCGAGCCGGTGCAGAAACGCGAGGAACCCCGCATCCTCCATCGGGGCCGGATCGGCCTCGAACCGCGTCGAGGCGGTCACGAGCCAGCGCCCGTCCTCGATCGGCGCAAGCACCGCCCCGCACAGCGCAGGCGCCCCTGCCGGGTTGAGCCAGCCCGAGACCTCTGCCTCCGGTCGCGCCGCGCGGGTGAATTCCGCGCTCAGATACCGCAGGTCGGGTTTCGCCACCTCGGCCGGCGGAAGCACGCGGCCCAGCGCCGAAAGCCAGCGGTCGGCCTGCCCCGAGCGCCCCGAGGCATCGACGACCAGATCCGCCGCCAGAAAACGGCGCGATCCGTCCTGATCGAGGACCACCCCCGAAATATCGCCCCGGGCGTCCTGAACCAGATCCAGCACCCGCGCCTTGAGCGTCTCGACCCCCGGCATCGCCGCGACGCGCCCCCGCAACAGCCCGTCGACGAGCGCGCGGCTTTGCGAAAGCACCACAAGCCCGCTGTCCTCGGGGGCATTCCAGCGCCCGCGCAGACAGGAGCGCCACTGCGAGCGCACGCGAAGCCGGATGCTTCCGGCCGCGCGCGCCTGCGCGGAAAACCCCGGAAAGAGGCGCTCCAGCGCCGCGGCACCCCCGGCCAGCAGCGCATGCGCATGGGCCGCCTGCGGCTGCGCGGGGCGCAGGCGCGCCCCGGTCGCGAAACTGTCCTGGTCGATCAGCGTCAGGCGCGCGACATGCGGGCGCAGCGCGGCTGCCGCGGCCAGCCCCGCCACCCCGGAGCCGATCACGACCACATGCGCGCGCGCGCAATCCGCGGCCGGCGCGCCGCGCGCTCCGGGCGCCACGCTCTGGTGATCCTGCCCTCGGGGATGAAACTCGGTCATCTGGCAACTCCTTTCCGATACGGCGCCCGGCCCTCGATTCAGACGGCCGCCAAGGCGATATCCGCCAGCAGCTTGCCGGTGTCGGTCTTGCCGTTCACCGTCACCGGCATCTGCGACACGACGCGAATGTCGCGCGGGATCATCCCCGGCGGCAGGTGGCGCGCCAGATGCGCCAGCAGCGGCTCCCGCACCACGGTGCGCTCCGGCTCGGGCTGCACGAACAGGATCAGCCCGACGACCCGCGCCTCCTCGCGCTGCGGCACACAGGCCGAGCGGCTCAGCCCCGGAAACTCGTCCGCGACCCGCTCGATCTCGTTCAGCTCGATGCGATTGCCCAGCCATTTCACCTGCCGGTCCGTCCGCCCCATCAGGACAAGATGGCCCTGCGCGTCGATCCGGCCGAGATCGCCGGTGCGATAGCTGCGCTGCCCGCCCACCTGCCCGAAAGCGCGATTGGCGGGATGATCGGCGGGCAGATATCCCGAGACCACCTGCGGCCCGAAAAGTTCGAGCTCGCCCGGGACGTCGTCGCCCACGGGCTCCCCCGCCTCGTCGACGATGCGCATCCCGGTCCGGCCGCAGGGCGCGCCAAGCGGAAGCGGTCGCTCCGCCTCCAGATCGTCGCAGGAAAGCGCGCGCAGATGCGTGCAGCAGGTCGCCTCGGAGGGGCCATACCCGTTCAGCAAAACCGCCTCCGGGAAGCGGCGCATCAGCTCGCGGATCAGCGGGCGCGGCAGCATCTCGCCGCCGATCACGAAGAAACGCAGCTCCGCAAAGTGGTCGGCGCAGAACCTCGGCTCGGCGCACATGAGCTGCAACAGCGAGGGGGTCGAGGCCCAGGAGGCGACGGCGAGACCGGGCACGGATTGCAGATGCCGCACATTGTTGCAGGGCAGGATGTTGTTGCGATGGTCCAGCAGGATCACCGGACGCCCCTGCGCAAGCGGCGACCAGAGGTCGAACATCCCCATGTCGAAGGAAAGGCTCGAGTGATTGACATGCGCGCCCTGCGGTGCGCTGGCCAGTTGCGGGCCATACCAGTCGTCGAGCGCGGCGAAATTGGCGCGGCTGATCGGGATGCCCTTGGGCGTCCCGGTGCTGCCCGAGGTGAAGATGACATAGAACAGCGCGGCATCGTCGACCGCATCGGCGGGGCCGAGCGCCCCGCCCTCGGCGATCGCGTCGAGCGCCGTCGCGGGCACCCCTTCGGGCGCGCTCGTATCCGGCCCGAGCAGCGCGGACGTCGTGGCGCCGGTGCGCGCCATCCGTTCGATGCGCCCGGCCGGATAGGACCGGTCGGCAAAGACGAAGCCGCGCCCCGCGAAGGCACAGGCCAGCATCGCGGCGACGCAGGCCGGCTCCTTGTGCCCGGTGATCAGCACCGCCCCGGCGGGCCGGGAGGCCAGATGCGCGCGGATCCCGGCGCAGCGGCGTTCCAGCGCGCCAAAGCTCACGACGCCGTCGCGGGTGATCAGCGCCGGCGCATCGGGCTGGCTTTGCATCCGCGCGCGGATCCGGGACAAAAGGTCCGAAAACATCGGCAAACTCCTTCTCAGGTTCTCAGGCGGCCAGCAGGGAGCGGCGCGGCGTGAATCCGACCGGAACGGCCCCGCGCGGGATCAGCGCAGAGCGCAAAAGCGGCTGCAGATTGCCGCGCGGGCACTCCGGCGCGAGCCAGGGCCGGGTCTCGGCGCAAACCGCCCGCACCGCCTGCAGGATCTGATGCTGGATGAACCGGCCGCGGGTGCGGGTCCGGGGCCCGACGCCGAAGGGCAAATAGGCATCGCGCGCATAGTCCCGGCCGACGAACCGGTCGCCGACGAACCGCGCGGGATCGTCCCAAAGCCGGCCGTCGCGCTGATTGAGCCAGGGCGCGAAGACCACCGTGGCGCCCGCGGGAACCCGCAGCGGCCCGATCTCCACCGGCGCGCTCGCGATCCGGTAGATGAAGGGCAGTTCGGGATAAAGACGCAGCCCTTCCTGCACCACCGACAAGGCAAGGGGGCTGTCGCCATCGGCAAGGGCGAAGATCTCCTTGCCATCGAGCTCCGCCGCGATCGCATCGGACAGATCCGGCGCGCGCGCCAGATGGGACAGGGTCCACAGCAGGCTCAGCCCCCCGATGTTGAGCTTCTCGGTGATCATGCGCCCGACGGTCGGCCGCAGCAGGTCAAGCCGGTCGGCCAGCGCGACATCTTCCGGGATGACGGCGTCGATCTGCGCGATCAGGGTCTCGTCCTGCGGCCGGGCCTGCTCCAGCGCGACCGTCATCACCCGATCCAGAAAACCGCGCGCAGCCACGAATTCGGGCAGCCGCCGATAATCGGCGGTTTCGGCCAGATCGCGGGTGCTCATCGCGAAATAGAAGCTTTCGACATCGGCGATGCCCTGCGCGATCTCCGCATCAGGCAGCGAGCGACCGAAGACCGCCGGGCAGACCGCGCGGATCGACCAGTCGCGGCACAGATCCCGCAGGTCCGCGGTCTCGCCACAGGCCGGCAGATCGCGCAGCAGCGCCGCGCAGGCCTCGACCAGCGCGCGTTCGAGCCAGTCCTCGAACCGGCGGTTCAGCGCCGTCAGCCGGCTGGTCGTCAGCAGCCAGATCTCCTGCCAGCGGCTGGTGCTCAGCTCCTGCCCGAGCAGCAGGCGGGTGATCTCCGCATTGCTGTGAATCTCGCCCAGATCGGTCTGGAAATGCGCCTGATTGCGGCGCCAGTAGTCGACGCTGTCGGCCCCCGACAGCAAATAGAGATCGCGCGTGTCCGAGGTTCGGATCACCACCTTGTCGCCGCACCGCCGCACCGCCGTCTCGGCGACCTTGAGCAACCCGATATTCTGGAACATCTCGGAATTTGCGTTGAAAAGGGGAAGGGTCAGGTTGTCGTTCATTGCGAAATCTCCCTCTGTGCCGGATGCGGCTCCGACATGTGCAGGTGACGCCATTGCGCGGCCTGCGCGGCTGCCACGAGCTCTTTGCGATCGAGTTTGGAATTGAGATTGAGCCGCGAGGGGAACCCCGCGAACCAGAAACGCGGGACCAGATGCGGGGGCAGTTCCGAGGCCAGTTTCCCGGCCAGCGCCACGAGCGCCGCCTCGCCCTCGGGCCCCAGAACGAAAGCCTGCAGCGCGCGCGCTTCGCCATGAAGGAAATGCGGCTCGACGGCGGCATCCTCGACGCCGGGGCAGGCCCGCAGATGCGCCTCGATATCGTTGAGATCGACGCGCAGCCCCTGGATCTTGACCTCGCGGTCGATCCGGCCAAGGAAATGCCATTGGCCGTCGGCGGTCTCGAGGCCGCGATCGCCGCTGCGGTAAAGCCCGGGCTCGGGGAAGGCGGCGGCCTGCTTCTCGGGCAAGCCGAGGTAACCGGCCCCCACGCTGCGCCCGGAAATCCAGATTTCCCCCGCCGCGCCGGGGGCGGTCTGCGGCGCGAGGCGCATCTCGGTGCCCGGCCGCGCGCGACCGATCGGCAAATCGCCCGCCTTGCCAAGCATCTCGGGCGTGATCTCCGTGGCCGAGACGGCGACGGTGCATTCGGTCGGGCCGTAGGTATTGAGGATCCGGCAGCCGTCGAAACGCTCGAACAGCGCCGCGCAGATCTGCTTGGTCAGCGGCTCGCCACAGAACAGAAACGTCTTCAGTCCGGGCAGCGTGCGGGCGCAGAACCGTCGATTGCGCAGGATCATCCGGGTCAGCGACGGGGTCGAGACCCAAAGCGCGGCGCCCGAGGCGGCCAGCCTTTCGATATAGCCGGTCGAATCCGCGACGTCGCCATGATCGAGCGTGCAGATCGGCAGCCCTCGCGTCCAGCTGGTCCAGAGTTCGAACAGCGACACATCGAAGCAATGCCGGATGTTCCCCGAAACCGCGCCCGCATCGGGATGCCGGCCCAGCAACGGATCGAGCCAGTCGATGAAGTCGAGCAGATTGGCATAGGTCACCTGAATGCCCTTCGGCGCGCCCAGCGTGCCGGAGGAGAACATGATATAGGCGACGTCCCGG
Organism: Paenirhodobacter sp.; assembly: GCF_050177655.1. NCBI lineage: Bacteria > Pseudomonadati > Pseudomonadota > Alphaproteobacteria > Rhodobacterales > Paenirhodobacter > Paenirhodobacter sp. The sequence goes on along the minus strand of NZ_JBFXGV010000021.1, from coordinate 20,936 downwards.
TCGGTGCCCCGATGCGGGGCCAGCGCCGGACCGGCAGCCGGCAGGGCGCCGCCCGCCCGGGGCATGCCCGGCGGCGCGACCGGCATCAGATCGCAGCCGCAGGCCTGCAGAACCGGGCGGATCCGCTCCTGCATGGCCGCGTCCTCCTGCGCGAAGAGCAAGAGCGCCGGATCGCAGCTCGCGATGATCTGGCGCAGACGTTCGGGCGGCGTTTCCGGCTCGACCGGGACCAGCGCCTGCCCCGCCAGAAGGCAGGCCCAATAGGCGACCATGTAGCGCGGATCCTTGTGGCCCCAGATCAGAACCGGCCGCCTTTCGGCCATGCGCGGATGCCGGGCGAGCGCGGCGGCAAGCCCCAGAACCGCCGCGTGCAGCTCCCGAAACGAGACCTCCTGCCTGCGGTGACGATAGGCCGGGCCCGCGAAGCCGGCGAAACGATCGAAAATCGCGCGCAGCCGCGCGTGGCAGTCCCCCGACCCGAGATCGGGCGCCTGCGCGGACCGGAGATCGCGTTGCGCCGCGGCACTCATGAGGCGGCCGTTTCCGACAGGCTGCGCGCGATCAGAGCGGCAAAGCTCGCGACCGAGGCGAATTCCTCGGGGCGCAGGACAGCGGGATCGACCGCGGCGTCGGGAAGACGCTCCTCGACCAGCATGAACAGTTCGAGCAACAGCCCGCTGTCGATTCCGAGGTCTTCCTGCAGCCGCGTTTCGGGCGAGATCTGGCTCGCATCGGGCATGTCCAGCAGCTCGACGAGCGCCTCGACGATGATGGTTTGGATGGTTTGCATGGGGTCTGTCCTTGGCTTCAGGATTGCAGAGTGGGGGCGGCGCGCGAGACGCGCCCGGCGGCGGAAGGGGCCTGGCGCGCGGCGTCCCGGCGCTCCGCACGGGCCTTCTGGTAGAGCGCCAGAAGCGCCTGACGGTCGACCTTGTTGTTGCCGTTGCGCGGGATCTGCGGCGTCAGCCAGAGATCGGCCGGAACCGCATGGGGCTCGAGATGCTGCAGGCACCAGCGCCGCAGGGCCTCGGCATCGGGCGCATCGGCTCCCGGCGCGACGACCACGGCCGCGACGCATTGCTGACCATAGACCGGGTGCTCGACGCCGAAGGCGCAGGTCTCGGCCACCTGCGGATGACGCACCAGAACGGCATCGACCTCGCTGGGCGCGACCTTCTCGCCGCGCACCTTGAGGATATCGTCGGAGCGGGCGATGAAATACAAAAACCCCTCGGCGTCGATCCGGCAGGTATCGCCGGTGTAAAGCACCATCTCCCCGGGCAGCGGACCGGGGCGCAGCTTTTGCGCGGTCTTCTCGGGGTTGTTCCAATAGCCGCGCATGACCGTCGCGCCGCGGATGACCAGCTCTCCGACCGCGTCGCGGTCATGGGCAACCCCGGCCGCATCGACGACCCACATCCGGGTGTTCGGAATCGCCTTGCCCACGCTGCTCTTGCGCTGCTCCAACTCGGCCGGATCGAGATAGGTGCAGCGATGGCACTCCGTCAGCCCGTACATCGAGAAGATCCGCGCGGCGGGAAACATCGCCGAGAGCCCGTCGATGAACCGCCCGTGCAGCGCCGCCGAGGTCGAGGACACCAGCCGCACGCGCGCAAGATCGAAGCGATCCGCGAGCGGCGCGATCAGCGGCACCATCGTCGGCACGATCGGAAACACGCTGGCGCCGGACTGCGCCAGACGCTTGAGCGCGAAGAGAGGCTGCGCGAAAGAGGGCTCGACCAGCAGCGTCGCACCGGTCAGCGTCGCCATGGTCAGCTGATGCAGCCCGTAGTCGAAGGTCATCGGGATGCAGCAGAAGATCCGGTCCTCCGCCCGATACCCGAGATATTGCGCGACCGACCGGGCCGCCGTCGTCATGTTGAGATGCGACAGCATCACCCCCTTCGGATCGCCGGTCGAGCCGGAGGTGTAGATGATCGCCGCGAGATCCTGGTCGATCATCGCCGGTTCCGACGCCTGCGGGCGCGCCTCCGCCGGCGCGGCGTCGATCAACTGCGCAAGCGCGCTGCCCTCGCCGTTGATCAGCAAAAGCGGCGAGAGCCCCGCCGCCTCCGCCGCGGCGCAGAGCGTCTCGGTCAGCGTGTCGTCCGCGATCACCGCGACCGGGGTGCAATCGGCGAAGATGAAGCGCAGCTTCTGGATCCGGGTCTCGGGGTTGAGCGGCACCACGCAGGCCCCCGCCCGCAGCGCCCCCCAGAAGGCGGCGCAGAACGCGGCGGAATTGGTCATGCTGAGCACGACGCGATCCCCGGGCTTCACACCCCGCGCCGTCAGATGCCCGGCGATGCGCAGGCTCGCCGCATGGATCGCGGCATAGCTGAGGCTGCGGGTCTGATCCTCGACGGCCAGCCTGTCCCCGTAGCGCGCGGCGGCATCGTCCAGAAAGCGGGTCAGAAGGGTGGGAGGCGCGGTCATGATACGGTTTCCTTGATCTGGAATGAGGACAGCAGAGAGAGGGAGGCCTCGGGCGTGAGCCGGCAGGCGCCGACGAAACCGCCGATCCCGGCCGAGACCAGGGTCAGCGGCGCCGGCGGTCGCGGCGTGGCCGACAGCTCCTGCGCCAGCAGCAGGAACGGGTCGGTGGTGTAGCAATGCCCGACATCGGGCAGGAGCCCGAGCCGGATCCGGCTGGCCGGCAGCCCGGTCTCGCGCGCGAAGCTCTGCCAGGCGAAGCGATTGACGTTATGGGGCAACAGCGCCCCCTGCCCGAACCAGTCGAAGCCGACCGCATCCAGCGCAGAGCGCACCAGATCACCATGCGCGCGGAAGAAACGCCCCATCTGCGCGCTGTTTCCGGCATGACCGAAGCAGAATTCCGGATGGCTGTGCAGCGCGATCGGCCCGACCTGGAGCCCGCCCGGCTTGCGATCCAGAACGAAGCCACAAAGCGCATCGCCCATCAGCGTGCATCCGGGCAGGTAACGATCGGCGAGCGCAAGCGGCGCATGGGTGTCCCCCGCCAGCACCAGAACCGAACGCGCCCCGCCCGCCGTCAGCAGGTTGCGCGCCATGTCGAGCGCCCAGAAGACGCCGCCGCAATTGTTCTGGTCGATGCGGTAAAGATGCGAGATCTGCCGCAGGAAACCGAACCGCGCCGTCAGATCCCCGGGGTTCAGCCGCGTTTCGGCGCCGCTGCCGGGCAGGCCGCTGACGGTGATCAGCGTATCGGGCGGCGCGCCGTCATGCGCGGCCTCCAGCTCCGGGATCATCGGCGCGAACAAATCGCTCAGCGCGCGGCCCTGCGGAAACCGCGCCACCGCCTGCAGCCCGAACATGCGCTCGAAGACCCGCGCCTCGGCGAGGCTGCCCCCCGCGGCGCGCACGATCGCCTCGGCGGCGATCCGCTCGGGCGGGATATAGGTGGAGAGCGCCGCAAGCCTCATGCCGCGGCCCTCGTCTCTTCCGCGCTCAGCCAGATCGTGCTGAGGCAATCCTGTTCGTGGATCGCGATGACGACATCGCCGCGCGCCGCGCCGCTGGCCAGCTGCGCGAAGGGCGCGGCGCAGAGCTGGCGCGCGGCGTTGGGAAGGCACGGGCCGGTGTAGCGCAGCTGTTCGAGCAGCTCCGGATCGGCGATCAGCGTCGTGCCTTGCGCGCTGCACCCCCAGCTCCGCATCAGCCCCGCCAGAACCTCCCCGGCCCCGGCGATCCCGACACCGGCTGTGCGGCGGTAATCGCGCAGCGCCTTGCCCCGCGCGCCGTCGCGTTCGAGCACCATCGCCGCGCCGCAATTGACGGGATCGAGACGCTCCAGCAATTCGGAGCGATAGAGCAGATGCTTCTGGTCCATCACCATGAGCAGCGCCTTGCGGCGCGGTCCCTGCAGATAGCGGTCGATACAGTTCAGCGCGAACAGCGGCGCCGACCGCCCCCGGTCCGACAGCGCGAAACCGAATGCCCCTTCCAGCCCCAGATGATGCAGCGCGAAGTTGGTGACCGAAGTCCCCAGATGCAGGTCCGGCAGCCAATGTGCGAACAGGACGAAATCAATGTCGTCCAGCGGGCCGAGCCTTTCTTGCAGGCGCGGCAGCAACAGCCGCGCCATCTCGGCATAGGGCGCCCGGTCCGGAGCCCCGAGCCAGGCCGCGACATTGCTGTCCTGCGGGCCATAGCTGCGCCCGTTCGACGCGAAGAAGCGGCGGTTGAAGTCCTCCCAATAGTCCGCTTCCTCGCGCCAGCTCTCCTGCGCAGGTTCCAGATTTCCGAATTCCGAGAAGACGATGTCCTCGCAGGACAGCCGCAGGCTCATTGCGCCACCCCCGCCGTATAGGAGCGAAAGGCGTTGAGCATCTGGATATGGGTCGTGCCCTCCATATATTCGAACGCTTTCAGATCCCGGCAGCGCCGCGCCAGATCGGGGTCGGCGAGCACTTCCGCGGGCATCTGCACGAAGGCGGTTTCCGCCACCCGGTCGGCAAAGGCCACCGCCTGCATCTTGACGCGCGAGATCTCGGCCAGCTTCGGGCGCCCGGCCTCATAGGCGTCGATCACCCGCGCCAGCTGACGCAGCAGGGCAAGATGGCTCGCCCGAAGCGCCTCGAACCGCCCGGCCTGACCGGGCAGGCGCTCGAGACGATCGAGCAACCCCCGCCCGCTTCCCAGCGCCAGCGCCGCGACCATCGGGCGATTGCGCTCGAAGACGCCGTTGATCGCCATGAAGCCGTCGCGCAGCGACCGCTCCGCCGCGCCCAGCACCATGTCCTCGCCGACCGGCGTGTCGGTGAAGGTCAGCCGGCACAGATCCGCGCCGCGCAGCCCGGTCGTGGGCAGCCGCTCGATCGCGACGGTTTCGGGGGCCGCGTGCGGGTCGAGCATCACCAGAACCGGACGGCCGGTTTCCTCGTTGCGGCAAAACACCAGCCCGATCCCGGCGCGCGCGGCCCCGCCGATGAACATCTTCGTCCCGTTCAGACGCCAGCCCTCCGGGCCCCGGCTCAGCCGCGCCTGACCGCTGGAGGCGTCCGATCCGGCCTGCGGCTCCGTCACCGCGAAGAATGTCGCCTGAGGACCGGTCAGATAGCCCCGGAAAAAGCGCTCGATCTGCTGCGGGCTGCCGACGGCGCGGACCGCACCGCCCGAGAGCGAGGGCCCGGGCATCGCCAGGATGGCATTGGCGTCGAACCGGGCCAGCCGTTCGACCATCGCGACATGCAGACCGTAGCCGCAGGTCTCGACGCCGAGCGCGGTCTCCCCCAGCGGGGCGCAGTTGAAGGCGTCGGGCACCCCGATCGTCGTCAGCGCCCGCGAAAGCGGATCGGCCCAGAGCGGCTGCCAGGCCTCGGGATCGCGGTCGAGCGCGGCGCCGGTCTCGCAAAACAGCGTCTCGAGCGTGGCGAGATGATCCAGAGCGGGATCCGCGAAGGGCGTGCCCGCCAGCACGGTTTCCGCGTCCCCGGCGCCGCGCAGCGCCGCGGGGGCGCTCACGGGGGCGCTCACAGGTGTCAGCGGCTCCAGCGGTCGCGGCCGCTGCTGCGCCAGCCGGCCCTCGATGTCGTCGCGCGCCCGCACGAGCAGCAGCGCCTCGCCATCGACGAGCACCTCGGCCGGAGCGCCGAAGCCCAGAAATCCGGTCGGCGAGGCGCTCGGACCATAGGCGCCGGACTGCGCGATCGCGATCAGGTCTCCGGGCTGCGGCGCCCGGGGCAGAAGCACCGACTTGCCGATGACATCCTGCGGCGTGCAAAGCGGGCCGGTCAGCGTCCATTCCTCCGCCGCCACGGGTTCGGCCGCGCCCGCTCCGATCAGGCGGATCGGAAAGTTCTTGCGCAGGAAGGAACCGTTCCCCGCCGCGGCCGCATGCACATTCGACCCCCCGTCGCAGACCGCGAAATTCTCTCCCTTGCAGGTCTTGACCTGGCGCACGGCGGTGACGAAACGCCCCGAGGGACCGGACAGATAGCGCCCGAGCTCGATCGTGACGCGGGTCTGCGGATGGCGCGCCGTGAAACCCGCGATCGCGGGACCGGCCGATTGCCCCAGCGCGGCCAGATCGAGCTCGGCCTCGCCGTCGTAATAGGGGATGCCGAAGCCCCCCCCGACATCGACGAAATCGAGCGGCGCGGGCAGATCGGCTCCCAGCTCCTCGACGAGGGCGAGGATCCGGCGGATGTTCCCGGCCACCGCGTCATGCGCCAGAATCCGCGTGCCCATGTAGACATGAATCCCCGCGAGGCGCAGGTTCGGGCCTGTCCGGACGGCACGCAGCGCCGTCGCGATCTGGGACTGGTCGATCCCGAACTGCGTCGCCCTTCCGCTCATCGCCATTTTCGCGCCGCTGGAGGCGAAGTCGGGATTGATCCGGAGCGCGACCGGCTGCACCCGCGCGCCGCCCCGCGCCAGCGCGTCGATCTCGGCCAGCTCGTCGAGCGATTCCGCGACGATGGCCTTGATCCCCAGCCCGACGGCGCGCGACAGCTCCTGACGCGACTTGCCCGGCCCGACCATCAGGATCCGGTCGGCACTGGCCCCCGCCGCCAGCGCCGTTTCCAGCTCCAGCAGCGAGCTGACCTCGCACCCGGCCCCCGCCTCGTAAAGGACGCGCGTCACCGAAAGGTTCGGGTTCGACTTGAGCGAATAGAACAGATCCACCCCGGGCAGGGCGGCCTGGAAATTGCGCACGCCCTGGCGCAGAACCTGCGCGTCATACATGTAGAAAGGCGTGCCGACGCGGCTTGCGATCCGTTGCTCGATTTCGGCGCCGTTGAGGCGTTGCGGCATGTTCACGGCTCAGGCCTCCACCGCCTGCCCCAGCAGGCCGGTGAGGGCGGTGCTGAGATGGTGGATGTCGCGGAACGTCCGGCGCAGCGCCTCGTCGCCGTCCTTCATCAGATCATAGGGGTCGATCTCGGCGGCTTCGCTCAGCGAGGTGATGAAATGGACCAGTTCGAGGGAATTGAGCAGCCCCGCCTCCCCGAAGATCGGCGTCCCGCCAAGCACCTCGCCCACCCGCATCGGACCGAGGCCGGTCTTTTCAAGACATTGGCGGATCATCATGTATACATCGCTCATCTGGAGATCTCCTGCTTGCGAATATGTGTCTGAGTTCACTGCGGCCTCGGCGCGACCTCGAGCAGCGCACAGGCCGCCGTCGCCCCAAGACCGATGCTGAACAGGGCCACCCTGTCCCCGGCGCGCAGCCTGCCCGCGCGCTCCGCCTCGATCAGATTGATGAACGGGTCGGCGCCGAAGCAGTGACCGACCCGCCCGATCGTCTCGAGCCAGAGCTGGTCGCGCCGCAATCCCAGCGCGTTGGCGATCTGCAGCCACGAGGCGAAGTTGACATTGTGCGGCAGCACGAAGCGCAGGGTCTCGGCCGCGACACCGTATTGCGCGCAGGCGGATCGCAGGCTCTCGATCGCGAAGGGCAGATAGGCCTCGTCGAAACCGTCCAGGAACCCCTCGTTCCGGTGACCGCTGTTTTGCCAGAACTGCGGCAGGTGGCAGCTGCGCACGCCGATCAGATCGAAACGCCCCTGCCCGGGACCGACCAGAACCGCCGCGCAGCCCTCGCCCATGATCGTGGTGTTCTCGATCAGCCGGATATCGGGATGAAAGGCCTTTTCCGCGATCACGATCAGCCCGGTCTGCCCGGGCGCGAGCAGCCGCTCCATCGCGCCCAGAAGCGTGATGCCGGTCGCGCAATGGTTCATCGTCGCCGAGAAGACCTCGGCCCCGCTTCCCGCGAAGGGCGCCAGAATGTCGGAATGCACGCCCTCGAACAGGGTCGTGGCCGGCAGGGTATGGCAATGCCCGACGTGACCAAGCCGTTCGGCCGCCGCGGCATTGCGCTTCAGCAGCGGCGCGACGGCCGCCCCGATCAGCGCCTGCTGGGACTCGTCGGGATCATGGTGGAACCTGTCGAAGCCGAAGAAACGGTCGAACATGCGGGTCTGATTGCGGCTCAGGCCAAGCTCGGCGCTGATCTCGCCCAGCCGTTCGGTGCGCGCGGGAAAGGCGAGCTCGACATCGAGGATGCTCAGCATGCCGCCACCTCCGGCCCGCAAAGGGCGAAGCGGGCGACGATGTCGGCCAGATCGGGATGTTCCAGCACGGTGCGGTGATTGCAGGCGTCCAGAAATCGCGGCTGCAGATCCGGGCGCTCGGCGCAGATCCGATAGGCCGCCGCCGGCGCGACCTGCCAGTCGTTGCGCGCATGCAGGACCAGCTGCGCCGCGCCGAAGCGCCGATATTCCGCCGGCCCGACCTGCGCGGGATCGCGGCCATATCGGGCGCGATAGCAGGCCGGCACCGCGCTTTGCAATGCCGCCGGGGCGTCGGTGAACTTCAGATACCCGGCATAGAGGCTGCCGAGCGAGGCCGAACTGCTGATCGTGACGATCCGCGCCGCGCCAAGCCCCTCGGAGGCCGCCAGCGCTCCGACCAGCCCCCCCGCGGAATGCCCGATCACCGCGGCATAGGGGCCGGCAGCGCCGAATTGACGGGCCAGCATGCGGGCGACGTGCAGCGGCTCGAACCGGCCATGCGGCGCAAGGCCGGGGGCCGTCAGCTCGGGCACCGTGACCGAGAAGCCGAGCCGCGCGAGGCGTTGCGCCAGCGGATGCATCATCGCCCCGGTCGCGTTCCAGCCATGCAGCAGCAGCAGCTTCGGCTGCCCCGCCTCGCCGAAGACCCGGATCGCGGGCGCTTTGCGGCACCGCAGGTCGCGCGGCACCCGCTCGATCCGCGCCAGGACCAGCCGCGCCCCGAGCCGCGGGGAAACCCGGCACAGCCAGTCCAGCTCCTGACGGCGCAGCCGGCATTTCTGGGCGCGCAACCGCATGCCGGGAACCGGCGCCGGGCGCATGACCGTGGCGGGGCGCAGACGCTGCACCGCGCCGCGCAGCAACAGGGCAGGCAGGGCGATCTCATACAGCATTTGCGCGCCGCATCTTGATGACGAGCAGAAGCATCTGCACCAGCAGCGCCGCGAAACTCAGCCCCGCGACCGCCTTGAGGATCAGCAGGACGAGGTTCAGATCGCCCCCCTGCCGGATCGCGTAGAGCGTCGCGCCACAGGTCAGGGCCTCGGTCACGATGGTGATCACGAACACATGCGGCGCCCGGCCGAGCTGTTCGAGGATCACCTGCAGCATCGCCGCCGCCGCCACCAGGAAGAAGGTGATCTGCAGCTGCGTCAGCACCTCCTCGGTGACGCCGCGCAGGGCCTCGCCATCGCCGCGCTGCGACAGCAGCAGATCCAGCACCGGGCGGCTATAATAGGGCAGCGTCGCCGCAAGAATGCCGTAGCCGATCAGCAGCAGCGGAACGCCGAACAGGATATAGCGCAGCCGCGCCTCGGGCGTTCCCTCTTCCTCGGCCTGATTGATCAGGATGGCGATCACCGAACCGAAGGCGATGGCGGGGATCATGAAGGCGATGCGGAACCGCAGCACCACCATGAAGCCCGACGCATAGTCCCGGCCCAGATCGGCAAGGGCGGGGAAGATCACCGCCGCGCTGATCGCGCCGGCCAGGATCGACGCCGCGAGCGGCAGGCCGACGACCAGCAGCAGCTGTCCCAGACGGGCGCGCAGCGCGGGCGCCGGGACCGCCGGGCCCTGCCCCGCCTCACGCCGCAGGAGCCAGATGGTGATCGGCAGCATCGCCAGCGGCCCGGCCAGATTGCCCACCAGCACCGCCTCGAACCCCCAGCCATAGTGCGCGCTCAGCGTATAGGTCACGGAGAGGTCGATCACCGCGAGCCCGATGAAGGGCAGCAGCGAACGCGCCAGTTTCCCCTGTCCGCGCAATGCCGCGTAACAGATGTCGAACACCACGAAGGCCGCCATCGACAGCACGAAAAGCGGCATCGCCTGCAGCGTCTCGCCGATCGTCCCCTGTGCCAGCCAGCGCCCCTGGCCAAGCCCATAGGCGGCCAGCGCGATCGCCGACAGCAGCGCGATCCCGATCAGCGAAAGCCGCCACGACGCCGCGGCGATGCCCCGGCGCGGCCAGTTGTTCTTGGAGCGGGCGCTGAACACCTGATTGGTGATCGCCAATCCCTCCATCACGGCGAGCACGAAGATGAAGGCGGGTTGCAGCAGCGACAGCGTGTTCAGCCCCTGTTCGTTGCCCGCATGGGCCAGGATCGCGATCTTGCCCAGATTGAGCGCGGAGGTGACGATCGCCCCCAGCATGAAGGGCAGCGCCATCAGCAGGATCTGTCGCACCGTGGCGAGCGCCTCGAAGCGCTTGCGCGGCGCGGCAAAAGCCGTATCGGCGAGGGAAGCATTGGCGGGCGGCATGGGTTTACTCCGGAATGAGGGGGTGTTGCGCGGCGGCATCGGACAGGACCGGAACCGCCGGATCGACGAGCCAGGTGACTGTCCCGGACCGATCGAGCAGCGCGACGCGCAGGGGCGGCGCCGACATCGGGCCGCGCGCGGCGGGTGGACAGCCGTTCCGGATCAGCTCGGGCGGAAGGCCGTCGAACAGGATCTGCAGCGTGCCGACCCCACGGGCCAGCGCCTGCGCGAAGAGCAGCGCATCCGCCAGCTCGCGCGCCGTCTCGACCCGCAGCGAATGCACCGCGCCGCGATGGCCCCGCTCGCTGAGAACGTGCTGCAGCAGGGGCATCCGCGGATCCGCATGGGACCGGCTGTGAAGATAGAGCAGCGTCATCTCCCGCATCGCGGCCGGATCTGCCGGACAGGCGATCTGAGCGCGCAAAGCGGGCTCGGGCAGAACCGGATCGAGCGCGTTCATGCGAGGCTTCCGATCCTGTCCGGCGCCCGCGGCGCGTGAATGGCCATCACGATATTGGCCAGAAATTCCAGCGCGTGCAGACGGCCCGCCAGCAGCCCATGACCGCCCATCAGCTTTGCCGCTTCGCGGAAATGCCCCGTCAGAAGCCGCTGCATCGCCGCAAGACCGGCCGCATCGCGCTGCAGGGCCGGCGTGCCCAGCTCGTCTTGCAGCCGCATCACATCGGCGTTCAGCGTCGAGAACCGCGCCTTCATCAGCTGGTGATGCAGCAGTTTCTGCCCCAGGCTCTCGCGTCCCTCGAGGTGGAGAAAGGCCGTGTCGAGGCAGCGCATCAGCATCCCCGCGCGCAGCGCCACCAGCCCCGGCTGAAGCCAGTCGAGGCGCCCGTCGCCCTGCCCCGCGTCACAGCGCGACAGGCACAGCCCCCATTCCGAGAGGCTGATCTCGTCGAGCGGGGCGAGGATCCGCGGCGCGACGCCGGGGCGGGAGGGGTCGACCAGCCGGGGGTCGGCCAGATCGTGCAGGGCAAATCCGTTGATCACCAGATCCGCCGGCATGCCGGTCGCGACCTGCCCCAGCATCCGCAACGCGACATCCGGGGTCTGCTTGCGCGCACATCGAAACAGCGCGTCGAGCGTTTCGGGGGCGATCGGCTCAGGCATTTTCCGCGACCGTCGTCTGGCCCTCGATATAGTCGCACAGGCTCGACGCGAGATTGAACTCCTGCTGGCCGATCGCCTCGGGATCGAAGCGCAGCCCCGGGATCTTGTCCTCCAGCGTCAGCAGGAATTGCACGAACATGTAGGAATCGAGATCGAGATCGCGGTCGAAACGGGTCTCGGGCGTCAGCCCGGTGACCGGCCGCTCGGTGACTTCGCTCAGGGCGGCCTCGATCGCTTTCAGGGTGGTTGCGCTCATGTCATTTCTCCTTGGAAGGGGGGTTGGGGGTCCGCTCCAGCAGGCAGGTCGCGAAGGTCACCCCGGTGCCGGCCGCCAGAACGAGGATCTGCCTGGCCGCACGATCCCGGGGATCGTCGCTGGCCTCGAAGGCGCGCAGATTGACGAAGATATCGGCGCAAAATGCGTGACCCAGAGTGCCGATATCGCCCTGGAAACAGCGGCTGTGCCACTCGAAGCGCCGCAACAGAACCTGCGTCACCGGCAGGTTGAGGTTGTGCGGCAGAAAGACGAAATCCTCGTGCAGCGCCGGGCCGTATTGCTCCAGACTGTCCGCGACGAAACCGCCGAGCTGATCGGCATAGCAGGCTTGCAGCGCCGCGCGCTCCTCGGCGCTCATCGCATCGGCATTCTTGTAGAAGCGCGGCAGATGGCGCACCGTCGTGCCCCGCACGCGCCAGCTCCCCGCCGCCCCCGCGTTGAACAGCGCGGCGGCGGGAACTTCCGCCAGCAGCCCCACGGGCAGACGCGAGATGCTGGGATGGAAGGCCTTTTCGCCGGTCAGAACGATCAGCGGCGTTTCCGTATCGGCGAGCTGCGCGAAATGCATCAGCGCCAGCGCCGAGGCGCAGCTCGTCATCGTGACCGCCGAGACGTCCCAGCCGGCCAGCCCTTCGGCATCGGCCAGCCTGCGCAACCAGTCGCCATCGCTCAGGGTGTTGTGCGTCTGGGTCTTGCAATAGAAGAGCTGCCCCGAGGCCCGCCTGTCGACGGGAACCCCGGCAAAAGCGGCCCGCAGAACCGGCGCCAGCATCGCGCCCAGATCGTCGCGATGACAGGCGACGCTTGAAAGCCCGAAGAAGCGTTCATACATCCGTGCCTGGCCGCCACTCAACCCATGGCTGCCGCCGAGATCGCTCAGCGCGACGCAGGTCTGGCCGGTCGTTGACAGATGGATCTGATCGAGCACGAGCATGAGGTATCGGGGTCCTTTCCAGCCCGGAGACGTCCTCATCGCATGGGCTCGAAGTCGTCGGCGGTTTCATGCTCAAGGGGATAGGTCTTCGGATCGCAGGCACTCGACCTTGATCACGATTTTGGTCGTCCGAAATTCGGTCGCAGGTCCGAAATCGGCCCGCTCGGCCCCGTGATCTCCGAGAGTAGCCGGCTACGCGACTCACCCTGAAAACTCGAAATAACAAAATACAATTAACGCTTTGCAGGATATGCTACCCGGCACGCGACCGCCTCGGGCGCTCGGAGGGCTCCGCTTTCCGATCTCTGCGCGACAAAGCGGATCCAAGGACGGCGCGGCGAAACCCCGCCCGGATTTCGCGCCTTTTCGGGATCAGGTAGCGTTTTCCCGAAGACCCGGATTGCCTTATGAAACGTCGTGCCGAAATCAGGTCGCCCCCCTGCCCCGCAAGCGCCCTCGATTCGCCTCGGGCCGGGGCGCGAAAGCGGGACCGGGGCGCGCCCGGAGCCGCGCGGGGCGATGCGACGCGCAGCGGTTGCATTCCCGTCTGGGTTGCGGGACAATGCGGCCGCCGGATCGGAGAAGATTTTAACGTAATGCCACTTGTGCCTCTCCCTTTCTTTGTCGCCATCCTCCTCGTGATCCTGTTTGTCAGCGTGATCCGCCATCAACGCGGCAAGCGCCGCAACATTCCGCTCCTGCTGCTGCTGATCGTCAGCGCCCTGCAATCGGTGCTTCTGGGGCTCAGATGGGGCTACCACATCCAGGAACTCGCCTATGTTTCCCCGATCGTCGCGACGATCGTGCCGCCGCTGGTCTATTCGGGCGTGCGCCATCTGGTCGGGGCCGACACGCAACACCATGTGCGGGAAATCCCGATCTTTCTGGCCCCCGCGGTCACCGTGATCACGATGAGCCTGTTCTGGCGCAATGCGATCGACCTGACGGTTGTGTTCGTCTTCTTCTGCTATGCCGTCGCCGCGTTGCGGCTGCTCTGGTCGGGCGCGGATTCGCTGGGCTATACCTCGCTCGAGGATACCGTCTGGGTCTATCGCGCGATCTTCTTCGCCGCGATGGTGCTGCTGTTCACCGCCGCGTTCGATACCGTGATCTACCTCGATTTTCTCTGGAACAACGCGCTCGACGTGAGCACGGTTCTGGCGATCGGCGACATGATCATGCTCGGGGTTCTCGGCGTCGCGGTCAGCGAAGCGAGCCGGGGCCGCATTGATTACCCCGATACCACCGCCACCCCCTGGAGCCCGCCCGCCGCCCCCCTGACCACGCCGCAAGAACCCAGCCAGGACAAGACCGCCGAGATCGCCGGCGCCACCTCCGAGGACACGGTCGAAGAGACGATGGCCCGGCTTTCGGTGCTGATGCAGGAGCGCAAACTCTACCGCGACGCCAATCTCAATCTGGACCGCATCGCCCGCAAGGCGATGATCCCCACGCGCCAGATCTCGCAGGCCGTGAACATGAGCACCGGGCAGAACGTCTCGCAATATGTCAACGGTTTCAGAATCGCCGAAGCCTGCGAATTGCTCGAGACCACCTCGAAACCGATCACGGAAATCATGTTCGACGTCGGTTTCCAGACCAAATCCAACTTCAATCGCGAATTTCGCCGGATCACCGATCTGGCGCCGAAGGACTGGCGTACCAGCCGCGGCAACAAAAGCGAAATCGCCATGAGTTCAATGAGCTAGACGAAACCTTCCGGGGTGCGTCGGGGGCGCAGGAAGACCGCGCCGGAAACGTCCCGTGGTATCAAAGCGTGATTCAGAACCTGCGCGGCGGGATTCAGGTCGCGATCTCGTCCTCGGGCGCCCAGGTTTGCGGCATGAACACGCAAACCAACTCCGATCGGAAACTTGCCGAGGCGCTTCGTGCGCTCCCCCTCGATCCGCTCGCCGGTGACGATGATTGGAAGTCGCCCCGCGCGTCGCGAAGCCTGACGCTCGCTCTCGGCACTTTCGTGCTTTGTGCGACGGCAGGGCTGGTTTTCTGGAACCAGGCAAGAACGGGATCCGGGAACACCCGGTTCCTGGCCCAGGACAGCGCCCCCGTCGCGGGGGCTTCCGCGTCCTCCACATCGCCGGCGAGCGCGGTGGCGGCGGATCATCCGCGCGCGGCAGCCACGGCCGGCGCCCAGGCGGCGCCATCCCCGGTGCCGCAGGCGCTCCCCGGAGGAGAGATCACGGGGTCGGGCTATGTCGTGGCGCCGACCCAAACGGTGATCCACGCCAAATATGCCGGAGAGGTCACCGCCCTGCCGGTTCAGCTTGGCGACCGGGTCACCAAGGGCCAGATCCTGCTTCAGCTGACCGACGCCGAGGCGGAGTTTTCGCTGCAAGCCGCCCGGATCGCCCTCAGCAGCGCGCAGACGGCGCTCGCAGGCGACGAGATCAGCCTGCGGCAGGCGGAAAAGGCGCTCGCCCGCGCGCAGCAGCTGCACGACCGGGGCAACCTGGCGCAGCAGGATCTCGACACCGCCCAGACCGATCGCGACAGCGCCCGCAACAGCGTGTCGCTGGCCCGGGAAAGCCTCGCCTCGGCCGAGCTGACCCTGAAACAGGCGCAAAACCGCGCCGACCGGCTGACCCTGCGCGCCCCGTTCGCGGGGGTGATCACCGCCCTCGAGGTCCATCTGGGCGACAGTGTCCTTGCCCAGGAAGACGCCGGTCGCACCGACAGCGCGTTGATGACGATCACCGACACCGACGATCTGGAGATAGACGCCGATGTCTCGGAGACCCGGATCGCGGCGCTCAGCCCCGGCCAGGAAGGTCAGGCCGTGCTCGACGGCTACCCCGACCACCCGTTCCCGGTCCGGATCACCCGCGTCGAACCGACCATCTCCGCCGACAAGGGCACCGTCGGACTCCGATTGTCTTTCAGCGATCCCCCCGACGGCATCCGCCCGAACATGGCCGCCAGCATTCGCCTGGTCACGCCATCCCCCTCGCCCGTCCCGCAGCAAGGATCAACCCCGTGACGAACACCGACACCACCCCGCCCTTCATCGAGATCAGGGGCCTCAGCAAGAGCTTTCGCGTGGGATCGGAAACGATCCCGATCTTCACCGATCTGAATCTCTCGATCCCGCAGGGCGAGTTCCTTGCGCTGATGGGCCCCTCCGGCTCGGGCAAGTCAACCCTGCTCAATCTGCTTGCGGGCATCGACACGCCCGATGCGGGGCAGGTTCACGTCGGCCAGGCGCATCTGGAGACGATGAACGAGGCCACGAAGACGCGCTGGCGCGCCCATAACGTCGGGATCGTGTTCCAGTTCTACAATCTCATGCCGATGCTGACGATCGCCGAGAATGTGGAGCTGCCGCTGATGCTCAAGCCGATCAGCCGCCGGGCCCGACGCGAGCGGGTCGCGCGGATCCTCTCGCTCGTCGGGCTGGAAGGGCGCGAAAGGCAATTCCCCAACACGATGTCGGGCGGGCAGCAGCAGCGTGTCGGGATTGCCCGCGCGCTCGTGTCGGACCCGAAGCTGCTGCTCTGCGACGAGCCGACGGGCGACCTCGACCGGGCCTCCGCCGACGAGGTTCTGCGCATCCTGCGCTTCCTCAACAGCGAACTGGGCAAGACCATCGTCATGGTGACCCACGACGCCGAGGCCGCCGGGCATGCCACCCGCACCCTGCATCTGAACAAGGGCCAGTTCGTCGAACGCGAAAAGGTGCTGGCATGACCTATTCAGGACTTGCCTGGCGCTCGGCCTGGCGGCGCCCCCTGCGCACCCTGATGCTGGTGCTCTGCGTTGCCGTCGCCTTCGTGATCTTCGGGCTGACCGAGAGCTTCCAGAACGGCACCCAGGGCGCCACCGGCGCAAGCGACGACCTGCTGACGGTGACCAACAAGACCGGGCGCGATCAGCCGCTGCCGCTTTCGGATCGCAACAGGATCGGTCAGATCGAAGGGGTCGGCGCGCTTGCCTACATGACCCGTCTCAAGGGGTTCTCGCAGATCGAGAAGAACGTCGTCCCGGTCAGCGCCATCGACATCGCCGGCCTGGCCCAGACCAACGGCCCCGAGCTGGGGGTGAGCGCGCAGATGATCGACAGCCTCGCCCCGGCGCGCGATCTGGTCCTTGTCGGCCGCGCGCTGGCGGAGGCGCAGGGCTGGAGCGTCGGACAAAGCGTCGAGGTCACCGCCTTCCGCACGCTGCAAAAAGATGGCAGCCGCAACTGGCGGTTTCGCGTCGCGGGCATCTTCGACGGGGCGAATTCCAATACCGACACCTATTTCATGCTCGCCCAGTATGACTATGTGAACGCGGCCCGGGCCGAGGGGCAGGACACCGTGAGCGGCTTCATCCTGCGCCCCGCGGCGGGCACCCCGGCCTCGACGCTCGCCGCGCGCGTCGACGCCCAATTCGCCAATACCGCCTTCCCGACCCGCACCCAGTCGGAAAAGCAGTTCCTCGAGGCCTTCCTGCGCCAGTTCGCCGATATCGGGCTGATCGTGGGGCTGGTCAATGCCGCCGCCTTCGTCACGATCCTGATGATCGTCGCCAATGCCCTGCTCTATGCGATGCGCGAGCGGCGCTTCGAGATCGGCCTGCTCAAGACGCTGGGCTTTCGCAATGCGACCATCCTCCTGCTGGTTCTGGCGGAATCGCTGATGATTTTCGTCACCGGCGGCCTGATCGGCCTCGCGCTCTCGAAAATCGCGACCCTCGGGATCGGCCCGGCGCTGGGGCTTGTCCTCGATCCGCGCATCCTGATCGAAGCGCTGGCCATCATGCTGATCTGCGGCGCCCTGACCGGTCTGATGCCGGCGATGATGGCAACCCGAATGACGGTCAACGCGACCCTAAGAGCGAGGTAACCGACGTGTTTTCCCTGTTGAAACAAAGCATCGCCATGATCGCGATCGGGCTGGCGAGCCTGCCGCGCCGGCTCTGGATCTCGGCGGCGATGGTGCTGTCGATCGCGCTGGTGGTCTGCGTCCTGATCGGGTTCCTCTCGATGGCGAAAGGGTTCGAGACCGCGACCGTCGGGGCCGGCTCGGCCTCGGTGGCGGTGATCCTGGGCAATGGCACCAATCAGGAAAGCAACTCGACCATTCCGGGTGACGTGGTGCGCGCGATGCGGGCCAGCCAGGAAGATTTCGGCGTCGAACGCGACGCGCAGGGGCAGCTCATGCTTTCGCGCGAACTGGTGGTGCCGGTCGACCTGCCCCGCGCCGCCAATGGCGCGCCGCAGACGCTGGCGCTGCGCGGGATGGATCAGACCGGCCCCGCCCTGCGCCGGAACGCGCATATCACGGCGGGCCGCCTGTTCAGCCCGGGCGCGCGCGAACTGGTCGTCGGTGCCCGTCTGTCGCATGATTACAAGGGGCTTTCACTGGGCGACAAGGTGAGTATCGGCGGCGTCGACTGGACGGTGGTCGGCCAGTTCACGGCCAATGGCAGCGCCTTCGAATCCGAGATCTGGGGCGATCTGGACGCGGTGCAATCCGCCTTCGACGCACAGGGCCGGATCCAGAGCCTGCGCGTCGCGCTGACCTCGCCCGCGGGGCTGCAGGCGCTCCAGGACGCCTTGCCGCGCTTTTCGCAGATGCCTCTGGTCGCGCGTTCGGAGATCGCGCTCTTTGCCGCGCAATCCGAGCGCACCGGCGCCCTGATCCGGATGTTCGGCTGGCCGCTGGCGATCCTGATGGCGACCGGGGCCATCGCCGGCGCGCTCAACACGATGATGACCTCGGTCGCCGATCGCAGCACCGAACTCGCCACCGTGCGCACGCTCGGCTTCTCGCGTCTGGCCGCCTTTTTCGGCACCTGCGGCGAGGCGATCGTGCTCAGCGCGATCGGGGCGATCGTCGGCATGCTCGCGTCATGGCTGATCTTCAACGGGTTCCACGCCAGCACCCTCGGCGGCGGACAGACGCAGACCGGGTTCGATCTGCGCGTGAACGGCAGCGTGCTTCTGGCGGGCGGCGCGCTGGGCCTTGCGGTCGGGATCATCGGAGGCGGGATCGCCGCCTTCTCCGCGACCCGGATTTCGCTGGCCCAGGCCTTGCGCGCCAGTCTCTGATCACCGGGCGGGGGCGACGCCCCCTTCCCGCACGCCCCGTTCCGCAAAAGCGGTTCCCGCCCCCAGCGCCGCGCCCGGGGGCGGAAATTTTCCGAACCGGGGGGCGCATGACCGGTCCCGAAAAACAGGAGGGCCCCGCGCGACATCCCGCCGCGCGGAGCCGCGGCAGCTCAGAGGTCTTCGCGCTCCACCCCGTCGCCGTGGTCATGCAGCGCAAAGCGGCCATCGCCCTCGTGCACCCAGCTGCGCCCGACCGTGGTGGCCAGGAAGCCCGTGGCCCCCGGCGCCATCTCGGGCTGCGGCGCGCGCGGCAGCACCACGGTCTTCATCAAGACGAGGTAGAAGACGAAGCCGAGCGGCAGGCCGATGACGAAGGCATATTGCACGAACCAGGCCGCGATCCCCCCCGCCACCAGCCAGGCGAGCAGCGCCGGAACGTTGAAACCGGCGGTATAGCGGAACGGCCCCGTCATGTCGTAAAGCGCGGGCACGTTCAGCCGGCGGCGCCGCAACACGTAGTAATCCGCGATCACGATGCCGCCGATCGCCGAGAGGAACGCACCGTAATAGCCCAGGAACACGAAGAGGTTGTTCAGGATCAGCCAGGGGAAGCACAGCGTCCCCGCAATCCCCGCCAGCACCACGCCGACACGGTAGTTCACCACCCGCGGCGCGAGGTTGACGAAGGTCAGCGCGGCGGGGATTAGGTTGGCCGAGTTGTTCGTCGACCATTGCGCGAGCACCACGAGTGCCAGCAGGACGAGCAGCGAAACCCCCTGCCCCTGCGCCTGGATCACCTCGACCGGGTTCCAGTTATCGGCCGCGATGAAGGAGATCGCCCCGATCCCCGCGATCAGCGCCTGCGTCACCGGCAGCGCCACGAGCTGCGCGAGGAAGATGTTGCGGTTGCGCTTGAAAAACCGCGGGGTGCCCGGGATCGGCTTGACGAAGCGCGTCAGGTTCGGAATGTCGATCGCCAGCGTCGACCAGAACCCCATATTGGTGATGAACAGCACCGCAAGCGAGATCTGCCCGGTTCCGGTGAAGGTCCAGATGTTCAGCCCCTTGGTCTGCGCCACCCCGTCGAGGGTGAAATACATCCACACCGAGATTGCGATGATCGCCGGGGCGGCGAATTCGGCGAGCTTCTCGACCGCGCGGATGCCGTAGGCGGTATTGACCACCTGCACCACGCAAAAGAGCGCATACCACAGCACCCAATTCTCGAAGCCGAGGAAATATTCGCCGATGCCGTTGAGCGCGAGCGCGCCGAGATAGGTCTGGATCCCGAACCACATCGAGGCGACGAGCCCGCGCGAGATCGAGGGCAGATGGGTGCCGCGCACGCCGAAAGGGGCGCGCAGATAGACCGCGAAGGACAGCCCGTGTTCGGTGCCGATATCGGCGGTGAGCGTCATCACCGCGCCGATCACGATATTCGCGGCGAGGATCGTCAGCGCCACGGTGGCGAGGTCCATCCCGCCCTGAATGCCGGTCGCGCCGAGCGAATAGGTCGCGATGATCACCGCGATGCCGACGAAGATCCAGGCATAGCCCCACATTCCGATGGAGCGTTGTTCGAGGGTGGTGGGCAGGAGCGACTCTTCGATGAGCGCAGTTCTTCCGGGCGAGAAATCTCCCGCCTTGTCGGCCATGGTCATGGCTGTCTCCTTGTTGCGATGTTGGGGTGTCGGCCTCTTGCGGGCCGTTTGGGGAGGCGGGCCGCTAGCGTGCGGCCCGGATCTTTTCTCGGGCGGCCTCGGTCGCGGCCATGTCGACGGTCTCGGCCTCGAGATCGACGATCACGCCATAGACCGCGCGCGCCCGCTCGACCGTGCAGAACCCGTCGAGCACATCGTCGAGCACCTTGCGGGCGGGGCGTTTGAGCGGATCGCCATAGCCGCCGCCATTCGGGCTGTAATAGGTCATCACATCCCCCGCCGCGACCGCGAGGCCGGAGAATTTCGAGGGCATGTCGCGCGCGGCACCGCCCGCCGTGTTGTGGATCGTGCAGCGCCCCACCGCGCCCTCGGTGCCGCCGAAGATGCCCCAGGGCGCGTCGGTGTGGCGCTCCGATTCATGGGTGATGAAGCCCGGCGTGAGCAGCCGCTGCGCCTTCACCACGCCGATGCCGCCGCGGAACTCTCCCGCGCCGGGGGGCATGTCGTCGCGCAGCTCGTAGCGGTCGCAGATCATCGGAATATGCATCGCGAGGTCTTCGAGCGGGTTGTTGCGGGGGTTCGCCATCAGGTTGTCGATGCTGTCGGGCCCGTCCGAGCGCGGCCG
>NZ_JBFXGV010000020.1:0-50016 GCF_050177655.1 Paenirhodobacter sp. | reverse complement strand
GCGGCGGGCGTGGCGCTGATGGGGCAGGCGCGCGGCGTCTATACTTTCACCACGCATCTGAAATGGACCTGGGCGATCGCGCTGGGCTATTTCGCCTCGATCGGGGCGCATCTGCTGCTGAACGCCCATCTCTTCGACGTGGTGGCCCGCGCCCACTGAGGCAACGCCTTTCCGAAACGGCCCGGAGCGCAGGCTCCGGGCCGTTTCTTTTGGCCGATCGCTTGCCGGAACGGGCGATCGCGGGGCGTTGACGGCGCGCGGTCCGGCGTGGTCATTGGGGGCAGCGGGAGGTGCGCATGGAAGAGATCATCGCAGGCGTGTCGGCGGCGCGGATCGCCGGTTTTGCCGCGCGCGAGGCGGAGGCCTATGCGCGCGCCCGGCCCCGCACGCGGGCCGCGCTCGAGGCCGGTGCCGCGGCCTTTCTCGACGGCGTGCCGATGCACTGGATGCGCGACTGGCCGCAGCCCTTCCCGATGCTCGTCGCCCGTGCGAAGGGCGCGGTGATCGAGGATCTCGACGGCCATCGGATCGACGATTTCTGTCTGGGCGACACCGGCTCGATGTTCGGCCATTCGCCCGCCCCGGTCGCCCGCGCGATCCGCGCGCAGGCGGGGCAGGGGCTGACCTACATGCTGCCGACCGAAGCCGCGCTCGAGGCCGGGCGGCTGCTTTGCGAGGTCTTCGGCCCGATGCGCTGGCAGATCGCGACCACCGCGACCGACGCCAACCGCTTTGCCCTGCGCGTCGCGCGTGCGGTGACCGGGCGGCGCAAGGTGCTCGTCTTCAACGGCTGCTATCACGGCACGGTCGACGACACGATGGTGCGCCTGAAGGACGGCCGGACCGAGGCGCGCCCCGGTCTCGTCGGGCAGGTCGAAGACCTGACGCAGGTCGCGGTGGCGGCCGAGTTCAACGATCTCGCCTCGGTCGAGGCGGCGCTGGCGGCGGGTGACGTGGCGGCGATCCTGACCGAGCCGGTGATGACCAATTCCTGCATGGTGCTGCCCGCGCCCGGCTTCCACGCCGGTCTGCGCGATCTGGCGACGCGCCACGGTGCGCTTCTGATCATCGACGAGACGCATACGATTTCCTCGGGGTATGGCGGCTATACGCGCGTGCATGGGCTGCAGCCCGACATCTTCGTCACCGGAAAATGCGTGGCGGGGGGCGTGCCGACGGCGGTCTGGGGGCTGAGCGAGGATATCGCCGCCCGCTTTGCCGCCTATGATGCGACGCGCCCCGCCGGTCACTCCGGCATGGGCACGACGCTTTCCGCCAATCCGATGCAATTCGCGGCGCTCGTCGCCAACCTCTCGCAGGTGATGACGCCCGAGACCTACGCCCGGATGGAGGCGGGCGCCGCGCGGCTTGCCGCGGGCCTCAGCAAGGCGATCGCGCGGCTGGGCGCGCCCTGGCACGTCGCGCGCGTCGGCGCCCGGGTCGAATTCATCTGCGCCCCCGGGCCGCTGATGACCGGCACCCAGGCCGAGGCCGCCCATGCCCCCGCGCTCGAGGCGGCGATCCATCAGGGGCTCTTGAACCGCGGCTGCCTGATCGCCCCTTTCCACAACATGATGCTGATTTCCCCCGTCACCACGAAGGCGCAGATCGACCGGCTCATCGCCGCCTTCGCCGAGGTCACGGGGCATTTGTTCGAGACCTGAAATGACCGATTCCCCCTCCGGCTCCACCCTCCGCGAAGCCGAGCTTTTCCTCGAAGCCCATCCCGAGATCGAGGCCTTCGACATCGTGCTTTCCGATGCGAACGGCATCGGGCGCGGCAAGATCATCCGCCGCCACGAGCTGATGGGCCTCTATAAAAACGGCCGACACCTGCCGATCTCGATCCTCGGCCTCGACATCGTCGGCGAGGATGTGCATGAGACCGGGCTGATCTGGGATCAGGGCGACGGCGACATGCGCGCCTGGCCGATCCCCGGCACGCTGAAGCCGCTGCACGGCACCACGCCCCCGCGCGGCGAACTCCTGATGTCGATGTATCACCTCGACGGGGCGGAGATGACCTCCGACCCGCGCCATGCGCTGCGCCGTCAGGTCGACGCCATGGCGGCGGAGGGGCTGTTCCCCGCCGGCGCCTTCGAGCTTGAATTCTTCCTGCTCGATCCCGATACCGCGCAGGGCATTCGCCCGGCGGCGGCGGTGCTCGATGGCCGGCGCTCCGACTGGACCGAGGTCTATTCGGTCGACCATCTGCACGGGATGCAGCCGCTCTTTTCCGACATCTACCGCGCCGCCGAGGCGATGGGGATCCGCGCGGAGACGGTGATTTCCGAATATGCGCCGGGGCAATACGAGCTGACGCTCGATTACCGCACCGATGTGATGCAGGCGGCCGACGACCTCGTGCGGCTCAAGCGCATCGTGCGGATGCAGGCGCGCCGGCACGGCGTGGTCGCCTGTTTCATGGCGAAGCCGGTGGAGAAATACGCGGGCTCCGGCATGCATTTTCACGTCTCGCTGCAGGACAAGGCCGGGCGCAACGTCTTCGCCGAGGCGGTCGAAGGCGAATGGACTGATACGATCCGCCACGCGATCGGCGGGCTGCGCCAGACGATGGGCGAGTCGATGCTGGTCTTCGCGCCGCATGCGAATTCCTGGCGCCGTTTCGTCGGGCAAAGCTATGCGCCGGTGTCGCCCTCCTGGGGCGTCAACAACCGTTCCGTCGCGCTGCGCATCCCCGCGGGCGAGGTCAAGGCACGCCGGATCGAGCATCGCCCCTCGGGCGTCGACGCGAGCCCCTATCTCGTCGCGGCGACGGTGCTCGCCGGCATCCGGCTCGGGCTGAAAAACCGCATCGACCCGGGTCCGGAGACCACCGGCAACGGCTATGAGGGCAGCGACGACCTGCCGATGCCGCGCGACTGGCGCGAGGCGATCGAACGGGCGACCGCGTCGGAATTCCTGAAACAGGCGCTGGGCGCAGACATGCACCGCACCTTCACCGCGATCAAGGCGGCGGAGCATGGCCGCGTCGCGCGCTGGATCGCCGATGTGGATTACGCGCTTTACCTGCACAACGTTTGAAAAGGCCGGGGGATCCTCCCCCGGGCCCCCTGAGGTATTTGGAGCAAGATGAAAGATATGGATTTCATCTTGCCAAAA
Organism: Paenirhodobacter sp.; assembly: GCF_050177655.1. Lineage (NCBI taxonomy): Bacteria > Pseudomonadati > Pseudomonadota > Alphaproteobacteria > Rhodobacterales > Paenirhodobacter > Paenirhodobacter sp. The sequence goes on along the minus strand of NZ_JBFXGV010000020.1, from coordinate 46,893 downwards.
ATACCTCGGGGGGAGGCTTCGTGAAACGAAGGCGGGGGGCAGCGCCCCCCGACCCGGTAACCGATTTTGGCGGACCTCAGATCAGCCCGGCGTGCGTCATCGCCGCGTCGATTGCCGCCTTGGTGGCGTCGGTGAGCTCGGTCAGCGGCAGCCGCACCTCTGCCGAGCACAGGCCCAGCTTCGACATCGCGTATTTCGCGCCGGCGACGCCCGGCTCGAGGAAGATCGCGATATGCAGCGGCATCAGCAGATCCTGATACTCGAGCGCCTTGGCATAGTCGCCGGCCAGCGTCGCCGCCTGCATCTCGGCGCAAAGCTTCGGCGCCACGTTCGCGGTGACCGAGATGCAGCCCACGCCGCCCATCGCGTTGAAGCCGACCGCGGTCGCATCCTCGCCCGAAAGCTGGATGAACTCGGCGCCGCAGGTCATGCGCTGCTTCGCGACGCGGCTCAGATCGCCGGTCGCGTCCTTCACGCCGATGATGCGCGGCAGCTTCGCCAGTTGCCCCATCGTGTCGGGCGACATGTCCACGACCGAACGGCCAGGGATGTTGTAGATGATGATCGGCAGATCACAGGCGTCATGCAGCGCGGTGAAATGCGCGACCATGCCGCGCTGCGTCGGCTTGTTGTAATAGGGCGTGACGACCAGCGCCGCATCGGCGCCGTTCGCCTGCGCGTGGCGGATCAGCTCGACCCCCTCGGCGGTCGCATTCGAGCCGGCACCGGCGATCACCGGCACGCGCCCGGCGGCGGTTTCCACCACCACCTTCACAACCTCGTTGTGCTCCTCGTGGCTCAGCGTCGGGCTTTCGCCGGTGGTGCCCACCGGAACGATGCCGTTCGAGCCCTCGGCGATATGCCATTCCACGAGTTTCTTGAGCGTGTCCCAGTCGACTTCGCCGTTCTTGAACGGCGTGACCAGTGCGGGGAAGGACCCTTTGAACATGACACGCTCCTGAGATTGGGCGGATTCGCCCGGTTGAAATCGCGCGGACCATAGGCGAGGGCCGCGCGCTTGCCAACTTGTGAATTGCACCCTCACAAGCTTGCGTGCACCCTGCCCGAAACAACGAGCAGCACGATGATCCGATCCTTCCTGAAAGCGGCCTTCGCGGTCGCCGCCCTGAGCCTTTCTGCCCCGGTCGATGCCGAGGACGCAGCGGCGCTCGCTGCCGCGCTCGACGCTGCCGCCGCGCAGGACTGGGACACCGCCGAGGCCGAGGGGCGGCAGGCCGGGCCGATCGCCTTCGACGTGATCGAATGGCAGCGGCTGCGCGCGGGCAAGGGGGCGTTCGCCGATTACGCCGATTTCGCGACGCGCCGCGCCGACTGGCCGGGGATGGATCTCTTGCGCCGCAAGGGCGAGGCGACGCTTGACGGTCTCGCGCCGGAACAGGTGCTGGCCTATTTCGCCGATCAGCCGCCGCAGACGCCCGCGGGGGCGCAGGCGCTGATCGCGGCGGAGCTTGCGATGGGGCGCAAGCCGGTGGCGGAGCGGGTGGCCGAGACCGCCTGGCGTCACCTCGATTTCACCGCCGACGAGCAGGCGGATTTCCTGGCGGCCTATGGCGATCTCGTCGCGCCGGCGCATGGCGGGCGGATGCAGGCGCTGCTCGACGCGGGCAAGCTTGACCAGGCGCGGGCGATGCTGCCGCTCGTCACCTCGGGCACGCGCGCGGTGGCCGCGGCGCGGATCGCGCTGCAGTCGCGGGCGCAGGGGGTGGACGATCTGCTCAAGGCGGTGCCGGAGCGGATGCAGGGCTCCTCCGGCCTCGCGCGTGACCGCGCGATCTGGCGCTGGCGCAACGATCTCGAGGATGGCGCGGTCGAGATCGTGCTCGAACGCTCGAAGGACGCCGAAAGCCTCGGCGATCCCGCGCTCTGGTCGACGCTGCGCGGGCAGCTCGCGCGGTTCTACCTGCGCAAGGGCGATGCGCGCACCGCCTACAAGCTGGCCGCGCGGCACCGGCTCGAAGTGGGGGGCGGCGACTGGGCCGATCTCGAATGGCTTGCGGGCTATGCCGCGCTGAAGCTTGGCGATGCGCCCACCGCGCTGAAGCATTTCGACGCGCTGCGGGCCGCGGTGCAAAGCCCGATCTCCGCCTCGCGCGCCGATTACTGGCGTGGCCGCGCGCTGGAGGTGACCGGCAAGACCGGCGCGGCGAAGGCCGCCTTCAGCGATGGCGCGCGCTATCAGACCGCCTATTACGGGCTCTTGTGCGCCGAGCGCGCGGGGCTGCCGCTCGACCCGGTCTTCATCGCGCCCGAGGTGCTGCCCGACTGGCGCGGGCAGGGCTTTACCACCAACTCCGTCTTTCTCGCCGCGCAGGAATTGCAGGCGGCGGGGGCCACGGATCTGGCGGAACGGTTCGTGCTGCACCTCGAGGAAAGCCTGCCCAATTCGGCGATCGCGCCGCTCGCGAAGCTTGCCGAGGAATGGGACAACCCGCATCTCGCGCTGACGCTGGCGAAGCGCGCGGCGACGGCTGGCGAGGTGCTGGTGAGCGCCTATTACCCCTTCCCGAACCTGACGACGCATGACCTTGGCGTGCCGGAGGAGCTTGCCCTCGCCATCGCCCGGCGCGAGAGCGAATTCGACCACAAGGTCATCAGCCCGGTCGGCGCGCGCGGGCTGATGCAGCTGATGCCGGGCACCGCCAAGCTGATGGCGCCGAAGATCGGCGAGGAGTATCAGCTTGCCCGCCTCACCACAGATCCGACCTACAACATTCGCCTCGGCAGCGCCTATCTCGCGCAGCTGCGCGACGAATTCGGCGCCTCGCCGGTGCTGATCGCCTCGGGCTACAACGCCGGGCCGGGGCGGCCGCGGCGCTGGATGGCGGAGGTGGGCGATCCGCGGGTGCCGACTGTCGACATCGTCGACTGGGTCGAGATGATCCCCTTCACCGAGACGCGCAACTACGTCATGCGCGTCGCCGAAAGCCTGCCGGTCTATCGCGCGCGGCTTGGCCGCCCCGATGCCGGGCCGGTGAATTTCACCACCGAGCTGCGCGGGCGGCGCTAGGCCTTTCGCCGGGCGCGTTCGGCGAGCATCTGCCGGCGCGCGCGCCAGATCGTGAAGAGCCCGGCGCCCACGGTGATCGCCGCGCCCAGTGCCACGTTCGGGCGCAGCACGTCGCCGAAGATGGTGATGCCGAAGATCGCGCCGAAGACGAGCTGCAGATAGGCGATCGGTTGCAGCGCCGAGGCCTCGGCGATCTCATAGGCCTTGATCATCAGCCAGTGCCCGGCGATCGCGGTGAGGCACAAAAGCCCCATCCAGCCCCAGTCGCCCGCGCTCATCGATTGCCAGAACCAGATCCCCCCCAGCGTGGCGGTGATCGCCCCGGCGATGCCGGTCCAGAAGAAGGACACCTCGCTCGTGTCGTCGCGCGCGACCCAGCGCGTCGCAAGCGCGTAGATCGCGAACATCACCGCGCCGGCGAGCGGGTAAAGCGCCTCGGGCCGGAACACGCCGGAACCCGGCTGCAGGATGATCAGCACGCCGACGAAGCCGATGCCGATCGCCGTCCAGCGCCGCCAGCCGACCTTTTCGCCAAGCACCGGGCCGGAGAGCGCCGCGACGATGAGCGGGTAGGAGATGAAGACCGAATGGCTCTCGACGAGGCCGAGCTTCACGAAGGCGATGATCGCGACATAGATCTCGAGCACGAGGAGAATGCCGCGCCCCGCCTGCAGCCAGGGGTGGCGCGAACGGATCGCGCGGCGAAGGCCGCCGGGGCTGCGCGCCGCCATGCCGAGCACGAAAAGCGCAAAGGCCCAGTAGCGCACCATCACCACGAAATAGACGTTGTAAGCCCCGGCGAGATGGCGCGAGATGCCATCCTGCGCGGCGAAGATGAAGGTCACCGCGACCATCATCGCGATGCCGAGGCGGGGGTTCTGATCGGTCATGCGCGCACTCCGCGGCTCATGTGGCGCTTGCCGGCGTATCCCGGCGCGCGGCTGACGGCAAAGCCCGCCTCGGCGAGGCCCCGGCGCACGAAGCCCGCGGCGGTATAGGTGGCGAAGGAGCCGCCCGGCGCGGTGTGACGCCCGACCTCGGCCATCAGATCCGCGCCCCACATCTCGGGGTTCTTCGCGGGCGAGAACCCGTCGAGATACCAGGCGTCGGCCTGGCTGCTCCACGCCGGCAACGTCTCGCGCACATCGCCGAGGATCACCTCGACCGAAATGCTGCGCAGCATGAACCGCGTTTCACCCTGCGCCCAGGCCGCGAGGAAGGGGCCGGCCGCGGCCTCCGCCTCGGGGAAGGCGGTGAGCGCGCGGGCGATCTCAGTGGCCGACATCGGGAAGGCCTCGAAGGAGATGAAGCGGATCGGCAGATCGGTCGCAAGCGCCGTCGCGATCAGGTTCAGCCCGGTGCCGAAGCCGAGCTCGGCGATCTGGAAGCCGGGGCGGAACCGCGCGGGCAGGTCGTTGCCCGCCAGGAAGACGTGACGCGTTTCCGCAAGCCCCCCCGCGAGGCTGAAATAGGGATCGTCGAAGCGCGTCGACACCGGGGTCGATCCGTCGCGCCAGCTCAGTTCGGCGCGGCTCTGGTCAGGGGAGGTCATCGGAGGTAGGTCCATGGGACAGCGGCGCGGAGAGTGGCGAAAGGGGCGGGCAATGGCAAGGGGCGAGCGGGTGACGGTGCGCGGCGGCGGTGTCTTTGGCCTCGCCTGCGCCTTCGAACTCGCCCGGCGCGGCGCGCGCGTGCGGCTGATCGAGGCGCGGCGGATCGGCGCCGGATCCTCGGGCGGCACCGTCGGCGCGCTCGCCCCGCATGTGCCGGAGAACTGGAACCCGAAGAAGCAGTTCCAGTTCGAAAGCCTCATGATGGCGGAAGCGTTCTGGGCCGCGGTGCGCGAGACTGGTGGGCGCGATGCGGGCTATGCGCGGCTTGGCCGGATCCAGCCGCTTGCCGATGCCGTCGCGGTGGCGCGGGCCGAGGAGCGCGCGGCGGAGGCGGTGCAACACTGGGGCGATGCCGCGGTCTGGCGCGTGGCGCCGGTGGCAGCGTTCGGCGCCTTCGCGCCGGCCTCGCCAACAGGCCTCGTGATCCACGACACGCTCACCGCGCGGGCGGCGCCGCGGGCGGCAGGGGCGGCGCTTGCGGCGGCGATCGAGGCGCTTGGCGGTGAGATCGTGATCGGTGAGGGCGAGGAGATCGGCCTGGTCTTGCACGCGACCGGGTCGGCGGGGCTCGCCACGCTTTCGGCAGTGCTTGGCAAGACCATCGGCGGGCCGGTGAAGGGGCAATCCGCGCTTTTGCGTCACGACGCGGGGGCGGTGCCGCAGATCTATGCCGAGAGCCTGCATATCGTGCCCCATGCCGACGGCACGGTCGCGATCGGCTCGACCTCGGAGCGCGATTTCGCGGCGCCCGAGACGACCGACGCCCAGCTCGAGGCGCTGATCACGAAGGCGCGGACGATTGTGCCGGCGCTGGCGGGGGCCGAGGTGATCGACCGCTGGGCCGGGCTGCGCCCGCGCGCGAAAAGCCGTGCGCCGATGCTGGGCGCCTGGCCCGACCGGCCCGGGCATTTCATCGCGAATGGCGGCTTCAAGATCGGCTTCGGCATGGCGCCGAAAGTGGCGGCGGTGATGGCGGATCTGATCCTCGAGGGGCGCGATGCGATCCCCGAGGGGTTCCGCGTCGAAGACAATCTCTGACTCGGCAAGACTTCCCCGAAGCGGTTTCATCTTGCCGAAAATACCTCGGGGTGAATTGGCCGGCACGGCCAAGAGGGGCAGCGCCCCTACCAGCGCTTCAGCGCGTCCTCGTCGGCGTCCTTCGCCGCGACCCAGGCCTCGCCCTGCGCTCCGATTTCCTTCTTCCAGAAGGGCGCGCGGGATTTCAGGTAGTCCATCAGGAATTCCGCCGCCGCGAAGGCCGCGGCCCGATGCCGCGACGCGGTCGCGACCATCATGATGCGATCGCCGACGGCAAGCCGCCCGTAGCGGTGGATCACGAGACAATCGGCGAGATCCCAGCGCGCCACGGCCTCGGCCGCGATCTTCGCGATCGCGCCTTCGGTCATCGCCGGGTAATGCTCGAGTTCGAGCGCCTGCAGCGTGCCGGTGTCGTCGCGCACGATGCCGGTGAAGGTGACAACCGCGCCTACCGTCGCCCCCGCGCCGAAATCCGCGATTTCGGCGCCCGGGTCGAAGTCGCCCTCCTGCACCGAGATCCGCATCTCAGCCCCCCGTCATCGGCGGGAAGAAGGCGACCTCGCGCACGCCGGCGAGCGGCGCGTCGAAATCGGCAAGCTCCTGATCGAGCGCGACGCGCAGCGCCGAGATATCGGCGAAGGCCGCGGCATAGCGCGGCTCGCGCGCAGCAAGCTCCGCCACCAGCTCCGCCACCGTCGCGGCCGAGGTCTCGACCCGCTCGCGCGGCACACCGATGCGCTCGCGCACCCAGGCGAAATAGACGACCTCAGGCATCGTGGTGATCGCGCAGATAGGGCAGCGACTTGCGGAAATAATCCCAGCCGGTGATCGCGGTGAGGATCGCGGCGATCCAGATCAGCGCGAGGCCCACATGGTTCGCCATGTCGGCGGGGGTGAGGCCGGTGGGCAGATCGCCCTCGCCCGCGCGCGGCGCGCGCCCCTTTTCGAGGAAATCGAGACCGGTGCCGAGGAACAGCGTCGCGATCGCCACCATCTGCGCCGTGGTCTTCCATTTCGCGAGCCTGGTGACCTTCAGCTTGCCCTTGTCCGCGCCCATGAACTCGCGCAGGCCAGAGACGAAGACCTCGCGGAAGAGGATCACGGTCGCGGGCAGGATGAGCCAGGGGTTCATGCCGGAATAGCCGGTGAGTACGACGAGCGCGATCACCACCATCGCCTTGTCGGCGATCGGGTCGAGCATCGCGCCGAACTTGCTTTCCTGTTTCCAGGCGCGGGCGAGGTAGCCGTCGAAGTAATCGGTGATCGCCGCCGAGATGAAGAGCGTCAGCGCGAACCAGTCCGCCCAGGGGCGCCGGAAATAGAGGAACATCACCGCCACGCCGGGGGCGGCGAGCAGGCGAAGCACCGTGAGCGTATTGGGCAGGGTCCATTTCATGGCGCGACCCTAGCGGGGGCGCGACGCGAGGGAAAGGGGGGAGTCACCGCGACGGATCGACATAGTCGTGAACGCGGCCCTGCCAGTCGGTCACGCGCCACGTCCCCGGTGCCGCGCCGGGGGCGAAGTGATCGGCGCTGACCGGCACCTTGCCGAAGCCGCCGGGGATGTCGAGGACATAGGTCGGGATCGCCGCACCGCTCAGATGCCCGCGCAGCCCGGCCATCAGCGCGCGGCCCTCGGCGATCGTGGTGCGGAACTGCGAGGTGCCGCGGGCGAGGTCGCAATGGTGCAGGTAATAGGGTTTGACGCGATTGTCCTGCAGCGCGCGGAACAGCGCGATCAGCGCGGCATGGCTGTCGTTCACCCCACGCAGCAGAACCGATTGCGACAAGAGCGGCACGCCGCCGTCGGCAAGGCGGGCGAGCGCGGTGCGGGCCGGCTCGGTCAGCTCCTGCGCGTGGTTCGTGTGGACGACGACCCAGACAGCGGGGCGCTGGGCGCGCAGAAGCGCGACGAGCTCGGGGGTGATGCGCTCCGGCGCGACGACGGGCACGCGCGAGTGGAACCGCAGCGTGGTGACATGGGGGATCGCGCTCAGCCGCGCCAGAACCTCTTCGAGCCGGCGCTGCGAGAGGGTGAGCGGGTCGCCCCCGGTCAGGATCACCTCGCGGATCGCGGGCGTCGCGGCGATGTAACCCAGCGCTTGCGCGAGGTCGGGTTCGGGCAGCGGGCCGGTCTCGCCCACCGTTTCGCGGCGGAAGCAGAAACGGCAATAGACATCGCAGGTCTTGGTGATGTGCAGGATCACCCGGTCGGGGTAGCGATGCGTCACGCCGGGCACGGGGGAATGGGCGGCGTCGCCGATCGGGTCGAAGAGTTCCTCGGGCAGCGTCACCAGCTCCGCCGCCGTGGGCACGAATTGCGCGGCCACCGCATCGCCCGGGCGCGCGATCGCGGCGCGCATCGCGGGCGTCAGGCGGATGCGGAAATCCTCGGCCACCCGCGCGAGAGCCGCCATCTCGGCAGGCTGCACCAGACCTTCGGCGAGAAGGTCTTCGGGCTGCGTCAGCGCGCGAGGGCGGCGGGGCGAGGCGTCGTTCATGGCGGGGCGGCTACGCCGGGGGGCGCAGTCCGTCAACCCCGCTCGTTGAAGAAGTTCCAGATCGTCTCGGCCATCGCGGCGGAAATGCCGGGCACTTCCATCAGATCGGTCTGGCCCGCACGGCTCACCGCCTTGGCCGAACCGAAATGGGTCAGCAGCGCGCGCTTGCGGGTGGCGCCGATGCCCGGGATCTCGTCGAGCGGGTTCGCCATCGCGGCCTTCGCGCGTTTCGCCCGATGCGCGCCGATCGCCCAGCGGTGGGCCTCGTCGCGCAGCCGCTGGATGTAGTAAAGCACGGGATCCTGCCGCGGCAGGGCCATCGGGCGCGCGCCGATGCGGTGGAATTCCTCCTTGCCGAGGTCGCGGTCGATGCCCTTGGCGACGCCGACCATCGGGATGTCGGTGACCCCCATCTCCGCCATGATTTCATGCACCGCCGAGACCTGCCCGGCGCCGCCGTCGATCAGCAGAAGGTCGGGCCAGGCGTCGGTCTTGCGCTCGGGGTCTTCCTTCAAAAGGCGGGTGAAGCGGCGGGTCATCACCTCCTTCATCATGCCGAAATCGTCGCCGGGGGTGAGGTCGTCGCCCTTGATGTTCCACTTGCGATACTGGCTTTTCATGAAGCCCTCGGGCCCCGCGCAGATCATGCCGCCCACGGCATTGGTGCCCTGGATATGCGAGTTGTCGTAGACCTCGATCCGCTCGGGGGGCTTCGGCAGGCCGAAAGCCTCGGCCAGCCCCTTGAGCAGCCGCGCCTGCGCGGCACTTTCCGACATCCGCCGGCCCAGGCTCTCGCGCGCGTTGCGCAGCGCGTTCTCGACAAGCTCCGCCTTCTCGCCGCGCTTCGGCACCGCGATTTCCACCCGGTGGCCGGCCTTGCCCGCCAGCGCCTCCTCCATCAGGTCGGGATCCTCGATCGCATGCGAGAGCAGGATCAGCCGCGGCGCCTCCTTCGTGTCGTAGAACTGGCCGAGGAAGGCCTCGAGGATCTCCGCCTCCTCCGCGCCGGAACCGGTCTTGGGGTAGAAATCGTGATTGCCCCAGCTCTGATGCGCGCGGATGAAGAAGACCTGCACGCAGGCCTGCCCGCCCTCCATATGCACCGCGATCACGTCGGCCTCGCCCACGCCGCGCGGGTTGATGCCCTGGCTCTGCTGCACCGTGGTCAGCGCCGCGATCCGGTCGCGCAGCGCCGCCGCGCGCTCGAATTCGAGCGCGTCGGAGGCCGCCTGCATCTCGCCCGCCAGATCCTGCTGGATCGCCGTCGTCTTGCCCTCGAGGAAACGCTCGGCATCGGCGACGGTGCGGCCATAGTCCTCCATCGCGATCTTGGCCACGCAGGGGCCGGAGCAGCGCTTGATCTGGAATTGCAGGCAGGGCCGCGTGCGCGAGGCGAACATCGCGTCGGAGCAGTTGCGCAGCTGGAACACCCGTTCGAGGTGGTTGAGCGTGCGGTTCACCGCCGCGGCGGAGGCGAAGGGGCCGAAATAGGCGCCTTTCACCGTGCGCGCGCCGCGGTGCTTGCGGATCATCGGGAAGTCGGTCGACTTGTCGATGACGATATAGGGGAAGCTCTTGTCGTCGCGCAAAAGCACGTTGTAGCGCGGCTTGAGCTGCTTGATCAGGTTCTGTTCGAGCAGCAGCGCCTCGGTCTCGGTGCGCGTCGTCAGAAACATCATGTAGCGCGTTTCCGAGATCATCCGCGCGATCCGCGCCGAATGGCCCGAGGGGCGCGCGTAATTCGAGACGCGGGCCTTCAGGTTGCGCGCCTTTCCGACGTAAAGCACCTCCTGCCGGTCGTTCAGCATCCGGTAGACGCCGGGCGAACCGTCGAGGCGGCTGACGTAATCCGCGATCAGCTCATGCCCGATCAGCCGCGGTTTTTGCGGCGCTGCGGCGTTATCGGGAACGGTTTCTGGCTCGGTCATCGGACTGTCGTGATTCTGTCTCTGGCTGCAATGTCGCGGGCTTGGGGGCAAGAGGAAAGCTGTCCACGGTTTCTGGGGATAACTCTGTTGGAAAGTTTTGCTCTGGGCGGAATTTCCCTTGTTTCTGGCCTCTTTCATAGGGGTGCCTGAAAATTAGGCAGTTTTTTAGTGCATTGAAATAAAAGGGAAAAATTTCAGACGTGAGGCAAGTGACTGAAAATATTAGGAGATTCGTAACGCTTTTATTACGCGGCCCCGGGAAGTGGACAAGTTGCCGCAAGGTCCACTCCGCAGGCCTATTCCGGACCCAGAACGTCGGGGGTTTTCCAGCCCAGATGCTGCCCGCCGTCGACGCAGATCAGCTGCCCGGTGACGGCCTTGGCGTCGAGCAGATATCCCAGCGCGGCGCAGATGTCATCGGGGTCGGCGCCGCGCTGCAAGATCGTCGCCGCGCGCTGCCGGGTGAAGTGGCTTTCCGACTGCCGCGCGCCCTGCAGCGTCGGCCCCGGGCCGATCGCGTTCACCCGGATATCGGGGGCCAGCGCCTGCGCCGCGGTGCGGGTGAAGGACCAGAGCGCCGCCTTCGCCAGCGAATAGGTCATGAATTCGGGCGTCGGTTTCAGCACCCGCTGATCGACCATGTTGACGATCATCGCCTGCGCCCGCGGCTCGCGGCCCGAACGGTCGGCCTTGGGCGCCTGCGCGGCGAAGGCCTGGGTCAGCAGGAAGGGCGCGCGCAGGTTCGATCCGAAATGCCGGTCCCAGCTGTGCCGCGTGGCGCTGGCGATCGTGTCATATTCGAAGATCGAGGCATTGTTGATCAGCACATCGAGCGGCCCGCCGAGCGCCTCGGCCGCGCGCGGCACCAGCGCCTCGGTCGCCGCCTCGTCAAGCAGGTCGGCCGCGAGCGCCTCGGCCCGCACGCCCAGCGCGCGCAGATCGGCCAGCGTCGCCTCCGCCTCGGTCTGCGAGCCGTGGTAATGGATCGCGACGTCATGCCCGCGCGCGGCCAGATGCAGCGCCATCGCGCGCCCGAGCCGCTTTGCCCCGCCGGTGATCAGTGCGCGCGCCATCTCAGCCCCCCGCCGCCATCAGCGCCACGACATAGATCGCGTAAAGCGCGGTGAAACCGATGCCCGTGACTTTGGTGAAAGGCCGGCGGCGGAACAGGAAGGGCGCGATCAGCAGGCTCGCGCCGAGCATCACCCAGAGGTCGAGATGTTTCATCCCCTCGGGCACCGGCAGCGGGCCGAAAAGCCCGGCGACGCCGAGGATCGCGAGCAGGTTGAAGATGTTCGAGCCGATGACATTGCCGAGCGCGACATCGGCCTGCCCCTTGCGCGCCGCGGTGATCGAGGTGGCGAGCTCGGGCAGCGAGGTGCCGATCGCGACGAGGGTGAGGCCGATCACCGCTTCGGGGATGCCTGCGGCGCGGGCGATGCCGCTCGCCCCGTCGACGAGGAAATCGGCGCCGAGCGGCAGGCCGATCAGGCCCAGCACGAGGAAAAGCGCGATCTTCGCGCCGCCCATGCCCGCATCGGCGCCCTCGAGCTCTTCCTCTTCCTCGGCGCGGCCCCGGCGATGCGCCATCGCCTGGCCGATCTGCCGGCCGAGAATGAGCGCCAGCGCGGCAAGCAGGATCAGTGCTTGCGGCCAGCGGATCGGGCCGAGGAAGGCGAGCAGGATGAAGAGCAGGCTCGCCCCGATCATCATCATCCAGCTTTCGCGCAGGTCATGCTCGTCGGTGCGGATCGCCGAGATCAGCGCGGGCAGACCGAGGACAAGCAGGATGTTGGCGGTGTTCGAGCCGATCACATTGCCCAGCGCGATCGCCGGCTTGTGGTCGAGCACGGCGGCGACGGAGACCATCATTTCGGGCGCCGAAGTGCCGAAGGCGACGACGGTCAACCCCACGACCAGCGCCGGAATGCCAAGCCTGAGCGCGAGGTTCACCGCGCCCTTCACCAGCCAGTCGCCGGCCACCACCAGAAGGCCGAGACCGGCCAGAACCTTCACGATATCGACGAGCACCTATGCCCCCTTCTTGCCGCAGGGGCAGGGCCCCGGGCCGATCTTCGGTCTGCCACAGGCGGGGCAGGTGGCCCCGGCGCGGGGCGTCTTGCGGGCATGCGGCAGGCGCAGCTTGCCGAAGATTGCCAGCACCGCCATCGCCACCAGAAAGAGCGTCATCCCCTTGATCAGCATGTCAGAGCCCGTAACGCGCCCAAAGCGCGCGCTCCTCGACCGCTTGCGCAAGCGCCCCCGCGGTTTCCGCGCCAAGCGCCGCGCCCGCCTCGGCGCCGAAGCGGCGCAGGAGCGAACGGCGCTGGCCATAGGGGATCAGGCGCACCTTCTCGCCGTAAAGCTCCTTCAGCTTCGGCACCGGATGGGCGATGCCGTCGATCAGCCCGCTGCGCAGCGCGAGCGCGCCGGTCCAGATCTCGCCGGTGAAAAGATCGGCGTCGGTGGCAAGCCGCCCGCCACGCCGCTCGGTCACCCAGGCCTTGAACACGCGGTGCATCTCCTCGAGCAGGCCGGTCAGCCGCGCGATGTCCTCGGGCTTTTCCGGGCGGAACGGGTCGAGAAAGCTTTTCGAGCCGCCCGCGGTATGCACCCGCCGCTCGACCCCGTGTTTCGCGATCAGCTCGCTCAGCCCGAAGCCCGCGGAAATCACCCCGATCGAGCCCACGACCGAGGTCGCATCGGCCCAGATGTCATCCGCCGCACAGGCGAGCCAATAGCCGCCCGAGGCCGCGACATCCTCGACGAAGGCATGCACCGGCACTTGCGTTTCGTCCGCCAGCCGCCGGATCCGCGCCGCGATCAGCGAGCTTTGCACCGGTGAGCCGCCGGGCGAATTGACGATCAGCGCCACGGCCACGGGCCGGCTCTTGCGAAAGGCGCGCTCGATCACCGGTTCGAGCGCGGCATCCGAAAGCCCCTGCGCGCCCGGCCGCACCGCGCCGATCGCGCCCTGAAGCCGGATCACGGCGACGCGCGGGGCGCGGCGGCGACGAAGGCGGGCGGGGAGGAGGCGCGAGAAATCCATGCCCTCCGATTTAGGCGCTGCGCCCTGCGGCGACAAGCTGCGGGGGCGGCTTTTCCGCCCGTGACGCCACGGTTTTCGGCTCTGGCGTGGCGGGGCGGGGGCGGCTAGCCTGCGCCCGATCGGAGGGGCGATGATCGACAAGCTCGAGATGTTCATGGTGCTCGCGCGCGAGGGGCACTTCGGCCGTGCCGCGGCGGCCTATGGCGTGACGCAGCCGACGCTTTCCTCGGCGATCCGCTCGCTCGAGGAAAGCCTCGGCGTGCAGCTGGTGCTGCGCGGCGCGCGCTATCAGGGGCTCACGCCCGAGGGGCAGCGCGTGCTCGACCATGCCCGGCGCATCGTCGGCGAGGCGCGCGCGATGCAGGACGAGATGCGCCAGGCGCGCCACGGCGTCGCCGGCCATCTGCGCCTTGGCGTGATCCCGACCGCGCTGCCGCGCGTCGCGCGGCTCACCGCGCCGTTTCTTGCGCGCAACCGGGCGGCGCGGATCACCATTCTGTCGCGCTCCTCCTCCGAGATCCGCGACGGCATCGCGGCGCAGGATCTCGACGCCGGGATCTCCTATCTCGAAGGGGCGGAGGCGGCGCGGCTCGAGGCGCATCTGCTCTGGACCGAGCGCTATCGGCTGGTGGAGCGGGGCACGGAGGCGGCGCCGCTTGGCTGGGGGGAGGCGGCGGCGCGCCCGCTTTGCCTGCTCACGCCCGAGATGCAGAACCGCCGGCTGATCGACCTGCATCTGGCCGATGCCGGGGTGGCCGTCGCGCCGCGGGTCGAGTCGAATTCGACGCTTGCGCTGCTCAGCCATGTCGCGACGGGCGACTGGGCCGCGATCCTCGCCGAGGCGCTTTGCGAGGGGTTCGCGCTGCCGCCCGGCTGCGTCGCGCGCCCGCTGGTGGAGCCTGAGGCGGAGCATGCCGTGGGGCTGCTGCTTGGTCATCGCACCACGCATACGCCGAGCCTGCGCGCGCTGATCGAGGAGGCGCGGCGGATCGCGGAGTGATAGATGCATCCTATCGCTCAACGGTGCGTTTGCGTTGATTTGTCTATCGCCTTCCGCTAGGTCGGTCCCAGCCAGGGAGCCAGAGGGAGCCGAGCCATGACCGGGACGGAACGTCTCGCCGAGATCTTGCACGCCCATGCGGGGCAGGCGGGGGCGCTGCTTCCGATCCTGCACGACGTGCAGCACGAATTCGGCTTCATCCCCGAGGAGGCGAAGGCGCCGATCGCCGAGGCGCTGAAGCTGACGCGGGCCGAGGTCGCCGGCGTGATCTCCTTCTACCACGATTTCCGCAAGGCCCCGGCCGGGCGGCATGTGATCAAGCTCTGCCGCGCCGAGGCCTGCCAGTCGATGGGCGGGGTCGCGCTGCAAGGGCGGCTCGAGGCGGCGCTCGGCCAGAAGATGGGTGAGACGAAGAACGGCGTGACGCTTGAGGCGGTCTATTGCCTTGGGCTTTGCGCCTGTGCGCCGGCGGCGATGGTCGATGACCGGCTCGTCGGGCGGCTCGATGCCGAGGCCGTCGCGGCGATCGCCGCGGAGGTGCGCGCATGAAGGTCTTCGTTCCCGCCGATGCCGCCGCCCGCGCCTGTGGCGCCGATGCCGTCGCCGCCGCGGTGGTTTCCGCCGCCGCGCTGCGCGGCATCGCGGTCGAGCTTGTCCGTAACGGCACCCGCGGCATGGTCTGGCTCGAACCGCTGGTCGAGATCGAGACGCCCGAAGGCCGCATCGGCTTTGGCCCGATGACGCCCGCCGATGTGCCCGCGCTTTTCGACGCGCCCGACAGCCACCCGAAGGCGCTCGGCCTCACCGAGGAGATCCCCTTCTTCAAACGCCAGACGCGGCTGACCTTTGCCCGCTGCGGCCGGATCGACCCGCTGAGCCTGAGTGAATACGCGGCAGAGGGCGGCTGGGCCGGGCTGCGCGCGGCGATCGCCAAACCGCCCGCCGAGGTCGTCGAGGAGATCCTCGCCTCCGGCCTGCGCGGCCGCGGTGGCGCCGGCTTCCCGACCGGGCTGAAATGGCGCACGGTGCTGGGCGCGAAGGCGGCGCAGAAATACATCGTCTGCAACGCGGATGAGGGCGACAGCGGCTCCTTCGCCGATCGCATGCTGATCGAGGGCGACCCCTTCACCCTGATCGAGGGCATGGCGATCGCCGCCCATGCCGTCGGCGCGACGCGCGGCTATGTCTACATGCGCTCGGAATATCCCGATGCGACGCGGATCCTTGCCGCGGCGATCGCAAGCGCGACCGAGGCGGGGATCATCGGCGAGCGCCTGCTCGGCACCGGCGCGCCCTTCCAGCTCGAGCTGCGGGTGGGCGCGGGCGCCTATGTCTGCGGCGAGGAAACCTCGATGCTGAACTCGCTCGAGGGCAAGCGCGGCGTGGTGCGGGCGAAGCCGCCGCTGCCGGCGCTGCAGGGGCTTTTCGGTCAGCCGACGGTGGTGAACAACGTGCTCTCGCTTGCCGCGGTGCCCTGGATCATGGCGCATGGCGGCGCGGCCTATGAGGCGATTGGCGTCGGCCGGTCGCGCGGCACGATCCCGCTGCAGATCGCGGGCAATGTGAAATATGGCGGGCTCTTCGAGACCGGCTTTGGCATCACGCTCGGCGAGATCGTCAACGAGGTCGCCGGCGGCACCGCTTCGGGCCGCCCGGTGAAGGCGGTGCAGGTGGGCGGGCCCCTGGGCGCCTATCACCCAACCTCCGATTTCGGGCTCGAATTCTGCTACGAGTGTTTTTCCGATCAGGGTGGCCTTGTCGGTCACGCCGGCATGGTGGTGCATGACGAGGGCGCCGACATGGCGGCGCTCGCGCGCTTCGCCATGGAGTTCTGCGCGATCGAGAGCTGCGGCACCTGCACGCCCTGCCGCATCGGCGCGCAACGCGGGATGGAAACGCTCGACCGGCTGATCGCGGGCGATGCCTCGGCGCTGCCGCTGATCGAAGATCTCTGCGAGACGATGAAACTCGGCTCGCTCTGCGCGCTTGGCGGCTTCACCCCCTATCCGGTGCTCTCCGCGATCCGCCATTTCCCCGAAGAATTCATCCCCGTCCGGGAGGCCGCCGAATGAAGGATCTCATCATCCCGCCGCAAGACTGGCATCGCGACATGGGCACGCCCGCGCGCCATGGTGCGCCGGTCAGCCTGACGATCGACGGTATCGCGGTCACCGTGCCCGCCGGCACCTCGGTGATGCGCGCCGCGGCCGAGGCTGGGATCGCCGTGCCGAAGCTTTGCGCGACCGACAGCCTCGAGGCGCTCGGCTCCTGCCGGCTCTGCCTCGTCGAGATCGAGGGGATGCGTGGCACGCCGGCGTCCTGCACCACGCTCGTCGCCGAGGGGATGAAGGTGAAAACTCAGACCCCGCTCGTGCAGCGGCTGCGCAAGGGGGTGATGGAGCTTTACATCTCCGACCACCCGCTCGACTGCCTCACCTGCGCGGCGAATGGCGATTGCGAGCTGCAGGACATGGCGGGCGCCGTCGGTCTGCGCGACGTGCGCTACGAGACGGGCGAAAACCATTTCGAGGTGCGCCAGAATGGCGAGGCGAACCCGCGCTACATCGTCAAGGACGTCTCGAACCCCTATTTCAGCTATGATCCGGCGAAATGTATCGTCTGCATGCGCTGCGTGCGGGCCTGCGAGGAGGTGCAGGGCACCTTCGCGCTCACCGTCGACGGCCGCGGCTTCGAGGCCCGGATCTCGCCGGCCGCCGAGAATTTCCTCGCCTCCGACTGCGTGAGCTGCGGCGCCTGCGTGCAGGCCTGCCCGACCGCGACGCTGGTGGAAAAGACCGTCGAGGAAAAGGGCACGCCCGAGCGCAAGGTCGTCACCACCTGCGCCTATTGCGGCGTGGGCTGTTCCTTCGAGGCGCATCTGCGCGGCGACGAGCTGGTGCGCATGGTGCCCTGGAAAGGGGGCGCCGCGAACCACGGCCACAGCTGCGTCAAGGGCCGCTTCGCCTGGGGCTATGCCCAGCATCAGGACCGGATCCTGAAACCGATGATCCGCGAGAAGATCACCGATCCCTGGCGCGAAGTGAGCTGGGAGGAGGCGCTGGGCTTCACCGCCACCCGCCTGCGCGCGATCCAGGCGGCGCACGGCAAGGATTCGATCGGCGTCATCACCTCCTCGCGCTGCACCAACGAGGAAACCTATCTGGTGCAGAAACTCGCCCGCGCGGTCTTTGGCACCAACAACACCGACACCTGCGCCCGCGTCTGCCATTCGCCCACCGGCTATGGCCTGAAGCAGACCTTCGGCACCTCGGCCGGCACGCAGGATTTCGACTCGGTCGATGACACCGATCTCGCGCTCGTCATCGGGGCGAACCCGACCGACGGCCATCCGGTCTTTGCCAGCCGGCTGCGCAAGCGGCTGCGGCAGGGGGCGGGGCTGATCGTGCTCGACCCGCGGCGGATCGACCTGCTCGAGACCCCGCATATCGGGCCGAACTGGCATCTCGCGCTGCGCCCCGGCACCAATGTCGCCGTGCTCACCGCGATGGCGCATGTGATCGTGACCGAGAAGCTTTACGACACCACCTTCATCGCCGAGCGCTGCGACGGCGACGAATGGGCGGATTACGCCGAATTCGTCTCGGCCCCCGACTATGCGCCCGAGGCGGTCGAGGCGCTTACCGGCGTGCCGGCACAAACCATTCGCGCCGCCGCCCGCGCCTATGCCGCCGCGCCCAATGCCGCGATCTATTACGGGCTGGGCGTGACGGAACATTCGCAGGGTTCGACCACGGTGATCGCGATCGCCAACCTCGCGATGATGACCGGCAATATCGGGCGCCGCGGTGTCGGCGTGAACCCGCTGCGCGGCCAGAACAACGTGCAGGGGTCGTGCGACATGGGCAGTTTCCCGCATGAGCTGCCGGGCTATCGCCATGTCTCCGACCCCGCCGCGCGCGCGATCTTCGAGCGCGTCTGGGGCGTCACCCTCGACCCGGAACCGGGGCTGCGGATCCCCAACATGCTCGATGCCGCGGTCGCGGGCGCGTTCAAGGGTCTCTATGTTCAGGGCGAGGATATCCTGCAATCCGACCCGGACACCCGCCATGTCTCGGCAGGCCTCGCCGCGATGGACTGCGTGATCGTCCACGATCTCTTTTTGAACGAGACCGCGAATTACGCCCATGTCTTCCTGCCCGGCTCCACCTTCCTCGAAAAGGACGGCACCTTCACCAATGCCGAGCGCCGCATCAACATGGTGCGCCGGGTGATGGCGCCGAAGGCCGGCTATGCCGACTGGGAGGTGACGCAGCTTCTGGCGAATGCGATGGGGGCGGAGTGGCGTTACACCCATCCGCGTGAGATCATGGCCGAGATCGCGGCGACGACGCCGGGCTTCGCCAATGTCACCTACGAGATGCTCGACGCCCGCGGCTCGGTGCAGTGGCCCTGCAACGACGCGGCGCCCGAGGGCTCGCCGATCATGCATGTCGAGGGCTTCGTGCGCGGCAAGGGGCGGTTCATCCGCACGGCTTACGTGCCGACGGAAGAGCGCACCGGCCCGCGCTTCCCGCTCCTGCTCACCACCGGGCGGATCCTGAGCCAGTACAACGTCGGCGCGCAGACGCGGCGCACGGCGAACGTCGTCTGGCATGGCGAGGACCGGCTCGAGATCCATCCGGTCGATGCCGAGAACCGCGGCATCAAGGAGGGCGACTGGGTGCGCCTCGCCTCGCGCGCGGGGGAAACCACGCTGCGCGCGACGGTGACCGAGCGGGTCAGCCCCGGCGTCGTCTACACCACCTTCCACCACCCCGACACACAGGCGAACGTGGTCACCACCGACAATTCGGACTGGGCGACGAACTGCCCCGAATACAAGGTGACCGCGGTGCAGGTCGCGCCCTCGAACGGGCCGTCGGACTGGCAGGAGGATTACTCGGCCCAGGCCGCCGCCGCGCGCCGGATCGAGGCCGCCGAATGAAACGGGTGCTGCCACCCGGCGCCGTGGCGCAGCCTTTGCCGGGTGGCGGCATGGTGGCCTTGGCCGAGGAGGTGCCCGTCGCCCTCGTCTATGACGGGGTGACTCAGGCGGTGATGATGGCTTCGCCGCTTGACCTCGAAGACTTTCTGATCGGCTTCGCGCTGACCGAGGGAATGATCGACACTCCCGCCGAATTGCTGCGCAGCGAAATCGTCCGTCAGCCCCGCGGGATCGAGGCGCGCGGCTGGCTTGCCGCGGCGCCCGGCGCGCGCTTTGCCGCGCGGCGGCGTGCGATGGCGGGGCCGGTCGGCTGCGGGCTGTGCGGCATCGACAGCCTCGAACAGGCGCTGCGCCCGCTGCCCGCGCGGCGTGCGGGGCGGCTTGCGCTCGGGCCGGATGCGCCGGCGATGGCGCTCGATGCGCTGCGCGCGGCGCAGGTGCTGCAGGATGCGGTGCGCTCGGCCCATGCCGCGGCCTTCTGGCATCCGGCGCAGGGGCTTGTCGCGCTGCGCGAGGATGTCGGGCGGCACAATGCGCTCGACAAGCTTGCCGGCGCGCTCGCGCGGCAGGGGATCGACGCGGGGGCGGGGGCGGTGGTGATGACCTCGCGTCTTTCCGTCGATCTCGTGCAGAAATCGGCGATGATCGGTGTGGGCGCGCTGATCGCCGCCTCGGCGCCGACCGCGCTGGCCGTGGCCGAGGCTGAGGTCGCCGGGTTGCGCCTGATCGCGCGCGGCCCGGGCGGCTTCGTCGACTATACCGGAGAGACCCTCAGGGAGGATGCCGCATGAGCGGTGACAAGCTCGCCCAGATGGCGAATCAGATCGCGACCTTCTTCTCGGTGCAGCCAGGCGACCGGGCGCTCGCCGTGGCCGCGCATATCAACGACAACTGGTCGCCGCCGATGCGCGCGGGGCTGCTCGCGCAGATCGCCGCGGGGGGCGCGGGGCTCGATCCGCTGGTGGTCGAGGCCGGCCCCGAGATCCGCCCGGCCCCGGCCGGCTAGGGGGCGCTGCCCCCGTCTTCGTTCCGAAGACTCCCCCGGAGTATTTTGCCAAGAAGAAACCATTCTCCTTGGCAAAATACTCTCCGGGGTGAATTTTCCGCAGGAAAAGAGGGGGCAGAAAGCCCCCTTTCTCATTCGGAGGGTTTCTGCATCCGCTCGATGTAGCTGCGCAGCTCTTCCGCCTCGTGGCGCGCATCGCGCAGCCCGTCCATCGCGGCGCGCAGCTCGGCCTCGGTCTGGTTGAGCTGGTTTTGCAGCTCCGCCTCGCGCGCCTCGATATAGGCGATCGCCTGGTCGCGGGTTTCCTCCGCCTCGTGCAGCGCCTGCGCCATCTGCTCGAGCTCGCCCATGTCGGCCTGACTCACCCGCGTCAGCCGGTGGATCAGCCAGGAGGCGAACCAGCCGAGGCAGAAGGCGAGGAAGAGGATGATCGCCGTGGCGATGACGAATTCGGTTCTGTTCATGCTGTCCCTGCCGTCCTCAGTTCTGGCCAAGCCCCTCGGGGCGCGGTTTCGGGCGGGCCGGGCTTTCGGCGCCGGTGCCCACGGGGATCTCGATCGAGCCATCGGGCGCCGCCACCGCCTCCGGCGCGGCTTCGTCACTGGCTGGCGCCGCCGCATCGGCCGGGGCGGCCTCCGGAGCCGGCTCCGCCGCCTCGCCACCTGCGGGCGCCTCGTTGCCGATGCCGGCGAGCGGCTCGCCCGTCGCGTCTTCCATCGGCCCGGCATCGCCGGTGAACTCGGGGGTGTCGCCGCCGCTTTCCGCCGCCGCGATTGCCGCCGCCATGTCGGGCTCCGCCTCGTCGTCTTTCGCCGTCGCGTCGGCGCTCGCCTGCGGCAGCGGCGCGTTCGAGCTGACCGGCTTTTCGTCGAGCAGCACGAATTCGATGCGCCGGTTCGCCTCGCGCCCCTCCTCGGTGCCGTTGTCGGCGATCGGCTGGCTCTCGCCATAGCCCTTCGCGACGAGGTTCTCGGTCAGGATCCGGCGCTCGCGCAGCGCGCTCAGCACCGCCTCCGCACGGGACTGGCTCAGCACCTGATTGCCGTCCTCGCTGCCCTGGCTGTCGGTGTGGCCGGCGACCTCCATGCGGAAATCCTGGCACTGCTTCATCGCCTTGGCGAGCGCGTCGAGCTGCGCGCCGTCCTCCGCGGCGATCTTCGCCGAGCCGGGCTCGAAGGTGATCTTGTTCGCGCTGAGCACGCCGTTCAGCCGGCTCGCGCATTCCGTCCCGTCGGGCAGGCCGAGCACCGGATCGAGGCGCTTGTCGTATTTCACGTCGAGGCTGATCCGCGCGCTCTCGCCGAGGCGCTGGGCAAAGAGCCGGGCGACCTTGTCGGAGCCCTGCGCATCGCCGGTGACGCCGCTCAGCGTGACCTGGTCTGGGGTGACGACGACCTTGCCCTGCGCGAGGCCGTGCAGGGCCTCGAGCGCGGTGAGCACGCGCACCGGCCAGCCCTGCGGGAGGTCCGCATCGACGCGGGTCGCGCCATAGACCTGGCCGGCGCCGAACTGCGCGCGCGCAAAGCTTTCCATCGCCTCGCGGCCCCGTTCCGAGGTGACGCGGCCGCGCAGCTCTACCTTGCCGTTCTCGCCGAGGGACGCGGAAAATTCCGGCGCGGTCTTCGCATCCTCGACCTTCTTCGCGAGTTCCGCCTTGAGCGAGAATACCTCGGGCAGGTTCGATTCGAGCTCGCCCACCACCTTGTCGAAGCTCGCCTGGCTCACCGTGTCGGCGGCGTCGAGCGCGATATCGGCGTTCGAGAAGGTGATCGTGCCGGCACCAAGCTCCTTCAGCGCCTTGAGCCCCATCACCACCGCATCGGACCATTGCGGCGAGGGGGTGCCCATGCCGATGGTGCAGCCCTGCGTGCCCTTCGCGCCGGCGTCGCGCGCCGCGGCGAGGATGCGGTTGCGCGCGCGTTCGGTATCGGCCGAACAGGCGTCGAAACGCGCGCCGTTCGCGTCGATCAGGAAGCGCAGCGTGAAGGGGGTGATCACCGGGCGCGGCGCCGAGATCTCCGCCTTGAGCGCCAGTTCCACCGGGCGGCGGCGCGCCAGCGAGGTCTCGATCCGCGCCTTTTCCTCGGGGCTGTCGGTGATCGCCTCGACCTCGACGCGGCCCGGGTCGATCGAGATCTTCGCGCGCGGCAGCGTCTTGATCGTGGCGATGCCGAAGTCGAAGGCGAGCTGCCAGCCGGGCGGCACCGGGTAATCGGCGCTTTCCAGCATGTCGGTGACGGTGCCGTCGCCGGCGAGCGCGCGCAGATCCTCGATCAGCGCCTTGCGGTCGGTCGCGGCCGGCACCAGCCCGATCAGCGAGATCCCCTCGTCGTTGCGCAGCATTTCGAGCGAGAAGGAGGGCGGCGCGATCGCCTTCGCGGTCTCCGCATCGGTGTTGTCGACGATGCGCGAATTGTCGACGATGCTGCCGGCGAGGGTGAGGGCGCGGAAGCGTTCGGCCTCCGACGGCGCGGTGCCGAGCAGGATCACCTGAAGCCCGTCCGCCTGCACCTGCACCCAGCTGTGCCCTGCCGTCTCCATTGCGATGCGCACCGCCGTGCGCGAGCGTTTCTCGATGATCGTGGCGGAGCCGCCGGCGATGAAGGCGGAGAGCACGAGGGCGAGGGCGAAGGCCAGCGTGGTCAGGATCGTGGTGCGCATGCGCATGCGGTCGTTGCCTCCTCCCGGCTCTCGGTTGGGCTTTGTCTTAAGGGGCACAAGCCCCCGGATCAATTACACGATTGCGGCAATGGCAAGAAACAGCGCAGCGATCAGCCCGGTATCGCGGCTGGCACGGAAGAGCCGCAGACAGGTGTCGGTGTCGTCGATCGCCAGTTGGCGCAGGATCCAGAGCATGTGCCAGCCCATCGCCCAGGGCGCGCAGAGCCCGAGGATGAGCACAAGCGGATTGCCCTGCGGCAAAAGCGCGATCAGCACCGCGACGGTCATCAGCGCGACCACCGCGACGAGAAAGCCGCTGAGCCATTTCGAGGTGTTCTCGGCAAAGAGGCGCGCGGTCGATTTCACCCCGATCAGCGCGTCGTCCTCCTTGTCCTGATGGGCGTAGATCGTGTCGTAGAAAAGCGTCCAGATCATCCCGGCGAGGTAAAGGAACACCGGCGCGGCGGAGAGCGACCCGGTATGCGCGGTCCAGCCCAGGAGCGCGCCCCAGTTGAAGGCGATGCCGAGGAAAAGCTGCGGCCACCAGGTGAAGCGCTTGGCGAAAGGGTAGATCGCGACCGGGATCAGCGCGACGAGGCCAAGCAGGATCGAGGCCCAATTGAACGTCAGCAGGATCAGTGCCGAGACCGCGACCTGAAGCAGCAGAAAGCCGAGCGCCTGTTTCACCGTGACCTGCCCCGAGGGGATCGGCCGCGAGCGGGTGCGCGCCACCGCCCCGTCGAAATCGCGGTCGGTGATGTCGTTCCAGGTGCAGCCGGCGCCGCGCATCAGGAACGACCCGATCGTGCAGGCGAGCGCGAGCCACAGATCGCTCCACCGCGGCGCATCGGCGGCGGCGGCGAGCGCGATGCTCCACCAGCAGGGGATCAGCAAAAGCCATGTCCCGATCGGGCGATCGGCGCGCGCGAGCCGCAGATAGGGCCGCGTCGCCGGCGGGGCGTAGCGGTCGACCCAGTTGCCCACCGCATCGGCGACCACACCTGCACTGCCGTGAAGCTCTGGCGTTTCGGTTTTGCCGGTCATAGATTTCGCCTCATGGAACGTGCCAAGATCAGATTGTGTGTAGAGCACCCTTTGGGGGCGGGGCAAGCCGTGCCGCTCGATGCGGATCAGGCGCATTACCTCTTTGCGGTGATGCGGCTGGCCGTGGGCGCGCGGGTCGCGCTGTTCAACGGGCGCGACGGGGAATGGACGGCGGAGGTCGTCGAGGCCGGCAAGAAACGCGGCGTGCTCGCCTGTCTCGAACAGGCCGCGCCGCAGCTCGCTCCGCCCGACCTCTGGCTTCTCTTCGCGCCGATCAAGAAGGAGCGCACCGATTTCATCGTCGAGAAGGCGGCGGAGCTTGGCTGTGCGCGGGTGCTGCCGGTGGCGACCGACTACACCAATTCCGCCCGGATCCGGCAGGACCGGCTGCAGGCCCATGCCCGCGAGGCGGCCGAGCAATGCCTCGGCACCTATGTCCCCGAGGTCTGCGACCTTCAGCCGCTGCGCAAGGCGCTCGAAGGCTGGGATCCGGCGCGCCGCATCCTCTGGGCCGACGAGAGCCTCGTCGGTGCGGCGGAAACCCTCGCCGGTCTCGCCCCCGGGCCCTGGGCGATCCTGATCGGGCCCGAGGGCGGGTTTTCCGAGGGGGAACGCACCTGGCTGCGCGGGCGCGATTTCGTCACCCCGGTCTCGCTCGGCCCGCGGATCCTGCGCGCCGACACCGCCGCCAGTGCGGCGATCACGCTCTGGCAGGCGGCGCTGGGGGACTGGCGGTGATCCGCCCCGCGCTGCGCGAGGCCCTCACCCGTCATGCCGAGGCGATCGTCGCGGCGCTCGTCTTTCTTCTCGGCCTCTGGATCGCGACGCGCGGCGGCTGGTTTCTCGCCGCGATCGGCCTCGGGCTTGCGGCGCTGGCCGCGGCCTGGGCGCTGCACGCCTGGCGCCGGTCGCGGTTTGCGCGCCCGGTCACCGACCCCGGCCTCGTCGAGATCGACGAGGGGCGGATCGGTTATTTCGGCGCCGGCGGCACGGTGATGGGCGGCTACATCGCGCTCGAGGATCTGGCCGAGATCCGGCTGCTCACCCTGCGCGGGGTGCATTACTGGCGGCTCAGGACCGGCGATGGTCAGGCGCTGCTGATCCCGACCGCGGCGGCCGGCGCGCCCGCGCTCTTCGACGCTTTCGCGAGCCTGCCGGGGATCGAGATGGGCGCGCTCACCGCGGCGCTCTCCTCGCGCGCCCCCGCACAGAGTCTGTGGCACAGGCGGGATCGCACGCTCCCTTGACTTGGGCGCCCGATGGCGCCACCTGTTGCTTCCCGAAAAGAGAGTGAGGGCGCGATGTCCATTCCGCAACAGGGCGGCGGCCCGATCGAAGATTTCAGCCAGCTTGCGGAGTATCTCGCCTCGGGCGAGAAGCCGAAGGACGACTGGCGTATCGGCACCGAGCACGAGAAATTCGGCTATTGCAAGGATGTGCTGAAGCCCTTGCCCTATGACGGGCCGCGTTCGATCAAGGCGATGCTCGAGGGGCTGCGCGACGATTTCGGCTGGGCGCCGGTCTACGAGCAGGAGCACATCATCGGGCTGACGCGCAATGGCGCGAATGTCAGCCTCGAACCGGGCGGGCAGCTCGAGCTTTCCGGCGCGCCGCTCGAGACGATCCATCAGACCTGCGAGGAAGTGGGCGAACACCTCGCCGAGGTGCATCGCATCGCCAAGCGCATCGGCGCGCGGTTCATCGGCCTTGGCGCCGCGCCCGAGTGGCGCGAGGACGAGATGCCGATGATGCCGAAGGGGCGCTACCGGCTGATGACGAGCTACATGGACAAGGTCGGAACCATGGGCAAGACGATGATGTACCGCACCTGCACGGTGCAGGTGAATCTCGACTTCGCCAGCGAGGCCGACATGGTGAAGAAGATGCGCGTGGCGCTCGCGCTGCAGCCCGTCGCCACCGCGCTTTTCGCCAATTCGCCCTTCCTCGACGGCAAGCCGAACGGCATGAAGTCTTGGCGCGCGAATATCTGGCAGAACCTCGATGCGTCGCGCACCGGCATGCTGCCCTTCTTCTTCGAGGAGGGCATGGGCTATGAGCGTTACGTCGATTACGTCCTCGATGTGCCGATGTATTTCGTCTATCGCGACGGCAAATACATCAACGCGCTGGGCCAGTCGTTCCGCGATTTCCTCAAGGGGGAACTCCCCGCGCTGCCCGGCGAGAAGCCGACGCTGAGCGACTGGGCCGATCACCTGACCACCGTCTTCCCCGAGGCGCGGGTGAAGAAATACATCGAGATGCGCGGCGCCGATGGCGGCCCCTGGCGGCGGCTTTGCGCGCTGCCCGCGCTCTGGGTCGGGCTGATGTACGACCAGGGCGCGCTGGATGCCGCCTGGGATCTGGCGAAGGGCTGGAATGACGACATCCGTGAGGGGCTGCGGCGCGCGGCGGCAAAGGATGCGCTGCAGGGCGAATATGGTGGCGTGAAGCTGCACGATCTCGCCCGCGAAGTGGTTTCGATCGCGCGTCAGGGTCTTGCCGCGCGGGCAAAGCCGGGCGCCGGCGGGCTGATCCCGGACGAGACGCATTTCCTCAACGCGCTCGAGGAATCGGTCGAAAGCGGCAAGGTGCCGGCGGATGAACTGCTCGAGAAATACCACGGCCGCTGGCAAGGCGATCTGAGCCATATCTACGCCGAATACAGCTACTGAGTCGCTTTGATCGGGTGGGGAGGGGGCGCCGCCCCCGCTCCGTTCCGGAGCCCCCCGGGATATTTCCGCTCTATAGAAGCTGTCTTCTACAGAGGAGAAATATCCCGGGGTGAACTGGCCGTCAGGCCAGGAGGGGCAGCGCCCCTGCTCTTACGCGGTCGGCAGCGGCGGCACGGTGCCGGCGGGCATCGGCCCGAACTGGTTCGTCATCGGCTGCGAGGGCTGCACGAGGAAATAGAGCAGCACGAGCCCGCCGACGAAGGGCACGAAGGCGATCAGCAGCCACCAGCCCGATTTGCCGAGGTCATGCATGCGCCGTACCGCGACGGCGAGGCCGGGCAGCAGCGTCGCCAGCAGGAAAATGGCCGAAAGCGGGCCGCCGTGGCTGACCCAGGAAATGGAGCCCGGGCCGCGGGTCACTTCTCCGGTGCCGAAGATCGCGGTGTCGAGGATGTTCAGCACGAGCTGCGCGAGGATCAGGAACAGCACGAACCACCAGTATTCCGGCCGGCTCGCGCGGCCCGAGAAGGTGACGTATTTCTGCAGGCAGCTGCGTATCGCGGTCGGAAAATTCATTCGGGCCTCCTTCGGCTGATGGCTCATCGGGCGCGCGCAGCGCCCGAAATCAAGTCTTGCGGCCGATCCGCGGTTCCGTCCCCGCGGCCAGGCGCTGAATATTCGCACGGTGGCGCCAGAAGATCAGCACCGCCATCGTGGCGGCGAGCAGCATCAGCTCGCGATGGCCGAGCGCGAGGCAGAACGGCACCGAGGCGGCGGCGGCGACCAGCGCCGAGAGCGAGGAGATCCGGCTGACAAGCGCGGTGACGAGCCAGGCAAGGCAGGCGGCGATGCCCACCGGCCAGGCAAGCGCGATCATCGTGCCGAGGAAGGTGGCGACGCCCTTGCCGCCCTTGAACTTCAGCCAGACCGGGTAGAGATGGCCGATGAAGGCCGCGCCGCCCGCGATCTGTGCCGCGGTCTCGTTGCCGAGCACGAGGCGCGCGAGCAGCACCGCCACCGCGCCCTTGCCGCCGTCGAGCACCAGCGTGGCGAGCGCCGCCGGTTTGTTGCCGGTGCGCAGCACGTTGGTCGCGCCGATATTGCCCGAGCCGATCTGACGCAGATCGCCCAGCCCCATCAGTTTCGTGACGATCACACCGAACGGGACAGACCCGATCAGATAGCCCAAAAGCGCCACCGCGGCCAAGACCGCGGGCCCGTTCCCGATTTCCGGCATACTGCTGCCTCGTTGTTGTTATTTGTCGTTGGAATAAACCTGCACCCCGCCGACGAATGTGGCAAGCACTTTGCCCTGCATCCGGGCGCCGTCGAAGGGGGTATTCTTCGATTTCGACTGCAGCGCGAAGCGGTCGAGGACGAAGGGCGCATCGGGGTCGAACAGCACCAGATCGGCGGGCGCGCCCTCGGCGATGCGCCCCTGGGCCAGGCCGAGGCGTTTCGCGGGGTTCAGGCTCAGCGCGCGGAAAAGCTGCGGCAGGCTCAGCTGCCCGGCATGATAAAGCCGCATCGCCGCGGGCAGAAGCGTTTCCAGCGCGACGGCGCCGGCAGCGGCCTCCTCGTAGGGCAGGCGCTTGCTTTCCTCATCCGCCGGCGTGTGCATCGAGCAGATGATGTCGATCACCCCCTCGGCCAGCGCCGCGACCACGGCGAGCCGGTCGTCTTCGCTGCGCAGCGGGGGCGTCAGCTTGAAGAAGGTGCGATAGTCGCCGACGTCGAATTCGTTCAGCGTCAGGTGATGGATCGAGACCCCGGCGGTGACGTCGAGGCCCGCGGCCTTCGCGCGGGCGAGCGCGGGCAGCGCACGCGCCGTGGTGATTTGATCGGCGTGGTAGCGCACCCCGGTCATCTCGACGAGGGCGAGGTCGCGCTCAAGCCCGATGCGCTCGGCCATAGGGCTGACGCCCGGGATGCCGCGCAGGCTCGCGAACTTGCCGCTCGTCGCCGCGGCGCCATGGCTCAGCCCCGGCTCCTGCGGATGGCCGACGACCAGCGCGCCGAGCGATTTCGCATAGGTGAAGGCGCGGCTCAGAACCTTGGTGTCGGTCGCGACGTGATCGGCATCGGTGAAGGCGACGGCGCCGGCATCCATCAGGAAGCCGATCTCGGTCATCTCGCGGCCGGCGCGGCCCTTCGTCAGCGCCGCCATGTGGCGGATGCGCACCGGCGCCTCGGCTGCACGGCGGGTGACGAATTCGAGCGTCTCGGGCGTGTCGATCGCGGGTGAGGTGTCGGGGCGCGCGATCACCGTGGTCACGCCGCCCGCCGCCGCGGCAAGGCCCGCGGTGCGGAAGCTTTCGCGGTGCCGCTCGCCCGGCTCGCCGATCTTCACGCCGATGTCGATGATCCCCGGGGCGAGGCATTTGCCCGCGCAGTCGATCACCTCGGCGCCGCCGGGCGCGGCCATCGGCCCGATCGCGGCGATGATGCCATTGTCGATCACCACATTGCCCGAGGTCTCGCGCAGCGTCTCGGGGTCGATCAGGCGGGCGTTTTCAAGGAAGAGGGTCATCGCATGCTTCTCTGGATCTGGAGAAAGAGGTCGTGGACGGCGCCGGCATCGGCGAGGCCGGTGAAGCCCGCGGGCATCACCTTCACGCCGCGGTCGCGGTCGGTGATGCGGCGCTCGTCGAAGAAGACGCCATTGCCGGCAAGGCGGATGCGGGTCTGCGCCGTGATCGGAAAGCTCTCGATGCGCGGCGCGCCCGCGGTGGGGGTGGCGATCACCGCGCGGCGGTCGGTGAGCAGGTAGCGCACGGTCGCCGTCACGCGCGCCCGGCCGCGCTTGCGCAGCACGGTGAGCCAGACGGCGAGCGCGGCAAAGCCCACCCCGATCAGCGCGGCGCTGCCGCCGCTGTTCGCGACGGCTAGGCCGATCACTACGAAGAAGGCAGGGGCGAGCATGTCGGAAACGAACCTGCCGCCACGTCCGGCGGGGGCGGGCGCGCCCGACCAGACCGCGGTTTCCCCGGGCTCGAGAACACCGTCCCAGCCCGCGGTCGCATCATCCCCGCTGCGGGGCACCTGCGGCACGGAGGGGGCAGGGGGCGGCGTCGGCGCCTTCGGTTCGGCAAGGATCACCGGTTCGGCCCCGGTCGTGCCGGGCACCGGAGGGGGCGTTTCGTCCTGCCCGCTCAATGCTTCACCTTGGCGCGTTTCGCCCGCGCCGCCTCGATCGTCGCCATCACCGCGGCGCTGTCGCCCAGATGCTTGATCAGGTTCTTGTCGCCCGATTTGGTGACGATCTGCACATCGCCCATCAGCCGGCGGACCTGCTTGATCTCGAGCAGCATCACCTGCCGCCCCTGCGGTCCGACGAGGCGCCGGTCGGTCAGCTGCCAGCGCCGCGCGAAGGCCTCCGAGCGGAAATAGAGCGCGCGCAGGCCCATGCCGGCGGCGATCGCCACGGCGGCGACGGCGATCTGCTCGATCCGGCCCATCCAGGCGAGCGCCGCGCCGACGAGCACGATGCCAAAGCCCGCAAGCACCGCGGTGTCATACCAGTAGCGCTTCGGATCGGGTTCGAAGACGGCGGTGACCTTCTCGCCCGGGTCGAGCGGCAATTCGCTTTGCGGGCCGGGACGATAGTTGTGGACGCTGTCGCGCTCGATCTCAGACATCGCGTTCCGCCTCGACCAGCGCGCGGCCGCGCTCGGCGCGCAGGTTCTGCGCGAGCAGATCCATCACCGCCATGCGCACGGCGACGCCCATCTCCACCTGCTCCTGAATGACCGAGCGGTTGATGTCGTCGGCGATCGTGCCGTCGATCTCGACGCCGCGGTTCATCGGGCCGGGGTGCATCACGATCGCGTCGGGCTTGGCGAAGGCCAGTTTCTCGGCGTCGAGCCCGTAGCGGAAGAAATACTCGCGCTCGGACGGGATGAAGCCACCGTCCATCCGTTCCTTCTGCAGGCGCAGCATCATCACGACGTCGGCGTCGCGCAGCCCCTCGCGCATGTCGTCATAGACCTCGCAGCCGAACTCGCCGATGCCCGAGGGCATCAGCGTCGGCGGCCCGATCAGGCGGATGCGGTTCTCCATCTTGCCCAGCAGGATCAGGTTCGAGCGCGCGACGCGGCTGTGGGCGACATCGCCGCAGATCGCCACGGTGAGGCGCTGGATCCGCCCCTTCGCGCGGCGGATGGTGAGCGCATCAAGGAGCGCCTGAGTCGGGTGCTCGTGCTTGCCGTCGCCCGCGTTGATCACGGCGCAGTTCACCTTCTGCGCCAGCAGATCGACCGCGCCCGAGCTTTGATGCCGCACCACGAGCAGATCGGGGTGCATCGCGTTCAGCGTCAGCGCGGTGTCGATCAGCGTCTCGCCCTTCTTCACCGAGGAGGTCTGCATCGACATGTTCATCACATCGGCGCCAAGCCGCTTGCCGGCGAGCTCGAAGCTCGACTGCGTGCGCGTCGAGTTCTCGAAGAACATGTTGATCTGCGTCATCCCCGCCAGCGCATCGGTGCGCTTCACCGTGCGGCGGTTGAGATCGACATAGCGATCGGCGAGATCGAGGACGGTCCGGATTTCGTCGGGGGCGAGATGTTCGATGCCCAGAAGATGCCGCGCGCGGAATGACATGCCAGCCTCCGATGTTGTCGCGCACGCTTATGGCAAAAGGGGGGGCAGGCGTCCAGCGGCTTTACCCCGGGGGCGGGGGCGTGGCATAGCTTTGCCATGGAACACCACGCCGCCCCCGATCTCGACGCCGATGCCGCGCTCGCCGCGCTTGAATGGCTTGTCGAGCTTGGCGTGACGGAGGCGGTGGGCGATGCGCCGGTGAACAGCTACGATCTGCCCGACACGCTGGCGCGGATGCGCGCGGCCGAACCCGCGCCCGAGCCGGCGGCGCAGGCGCGCCCGGCGCCCGAGCTGGCCGTTGTGCGCCCGCAGCGCGAGGAGGGGCCCGATCCGGTTGCGGTGGCGCGGGCGGCGGCGGAGCGCGCGCGCAGCCTCGACGATCTGCGCGAGGCGATCACCGCCTACGACCTTTGCGAGTTGAAGAAGGGCGCGAAGTCGACCGTCTTCGCCGATGGCAATCCGAAGGCGCGGGTGATGATCATCGGCGAGGCACCCGGCCGCGACGAGGACGTGCAGGGCAAGCCCTTCGTCGGGCGCGCCGGCCATCTGCTCGACAAGATGTTCGCGGCGATCGGGCTTTCCCGCGAGACGCCCGATGCCGAGGGCGCCTTCTACATCACCAATGTGCTGCCCTGGCGCCCGCCGGGCAATCGCGACCCGGAGCCGCTCGAGATCGCGCAGATGCTGCCCTTCCTGCGCCGCCATGTCGAACTTGCCGATCCCGATCTGATCGTGCTGATGGGCAATGCCGCCTGCGCCGCGGCGCTGGGCCAGCGCGGCATCCTGCGGCTGCGCGGCAAATGGGCGGAGGCCTTCGGCCGCCCCGCGCTGCCGATGACGCACCCCGCCTACCTGCTGCGCCAGCCGCATGCGAAGCGCGAGGCCTGGGCCGATCTGCTCGCTTTGCGCGCAAGGTTGAACGCGCTTGCGCCCTGACAACACGCTTGCGCCCTGACAATCGCGTGAACAGGGCCGGAAGCGACACTTCGGCGCGTAGGATTGCGGCACAGTGTTGCGTAACCCAAAGGCATAGATACCCTCTTACGGCCTCCGCCACAGGACAGACCGATGCGCTTTCTGACCCGCTCCCTGATGGGCCTCTTTCTCGCCGCCCTCACGTTCGGGCTGCTCGCCGCGGCGGGCTTCGTGGTGAAATCCGCGCTCGATGCCCGCGGGCAGGGGCCGAGCCGCCCCGCCGCCGCGCGCGAGCGGGTCTTTGCCGCGAATGTCGTGGCCCTAGACTTCACCACGCGCACGCCCGAGCTCACCGCCTATGGCGAGATCCGTGCCGCGCGCGAGCTTGAGCTGCGGGCCCCGGCGGCGGGCACGATCGCCGAGCTTTCGCCGAATTTCGAGGAGGGCGGATCGGTCTCGGCGGGGGAGCTGCTGGTGC
Source organism: Paenirhodobacter sp. (assembly GCF_050177655.1). Classification (NCBI taxonomy): domain Bacteria; kingdom Pseudomonadati; phylum Pseudomonadota; class Alphaproteobacteria; order Rhodobacterales; genus Paenirhodobacter; species Paenirhodobacter sp. Next base: position 14,416 of record NZ_JBFXGV010000020.1, on the reverse strand, counting down.
AGCTCGACCCGGCCGAGGCGAAGGCCGCGCGCGACAGCGCCGTCGCCTCGAAGGCGGAGGCGGAATCGGCCCTTGCGCTTGCCGGGCGTAGCCTCGATCTCGCGCGCGATGACCTCGTGGCGGCCACGCGGCAGGCCGATCTGCGCCGCTCCGCGCTCGAACGTCAGCGCTCGATCGACGCGAAGGGCTTCGGCAAGCAGGCCGATACCGAGGTGGCCGAGCTGGCCGTTTCCACCGCCGATCAGGCGGTGCTGAGCCGGCGCTCGGCGCTTTCCTCGGCGGAGGCTGGGCTCGATCAGGCGAAGAACGCGCTGCGGCGCGCCGAGATCACGCTGAGCGAGGCCGAGCGCAAGCTGCGCGACACCGAGATCCGCGCCGAATTCGCCGGGCAGCTTTCGGGCATCAGCGCGGTGAAGGGGCGGGTGGTGTCGAACAACGAGATGCTCGGCACGCTGATCGACCCGGCCGCGCTCGAAGTGTCTTTCCGCGTCTCGACCGCGCAATTCGCGCGGCTGACCGATGCGCGCGGCGCGCTGATCCCGGCGCGGGCGCAGGTGCGGCTTGATCTTGGCCGCGACATGCTGACCGCCGAGGCGGTGCTGGTGCGCGCGGGCGCCGCGGTCGAGACCGGGCTGACCGGGCGGCTGCTTTTCGCGCGGCTCGAGGCGCCGGGCGCCTTCAAGCCCGGCGATTTCGTCACCGTGACGCTCGATGAGCCCGCGCTTGAAAATGTCGCGCAGGTGCCGGCCGCGGCGGTTGGTGCCGATGGTACGGTGCTGCTCCTTGGCCCCGAGGACCGACTGGCGGCGGTGCCGGTCGAGGTGCTGCACCGGCAGGGCGACTCTGTGCTGATCCGCGCCGCGGATCTTGCGAGCGGGCAGGAGATCGTGGCCGAGCGCACGCCGCTTCTGGGCGCGAGGCTGAAGCTGCGGCCGCTGCGCGCGGGCGCTGATCAGGCCGCGGCGCCGGCGACGGTGGTGCTCGATGCGGAACGGCGCGCGAAGCTCATCGCCTTTGTCGAGGGCAACAGCCGGATGCCCGCCGAGACCAAGGCGCGGATGCTCGCGCAGCTCGCCCAAGAGGCGGTGCCCGCCGATGTGGTCGCGCGGCTCGAAGAGCGGATCGGGGGCTGAGCGATGACCGATCCGCGCGAGATCCACGACGAGGCCAATGCCGCCGCCGCCGAGGCCGCGCGCGCCGAGGGCGATTTCGTGCGCCCGGACGATCCGCTGCCGCCGGCGCGCGGCATCATCGGCCTTTTCACCCGGCACCGCACGCTCGCCAATCTGCTGCTGGTCGTGATGCTCTGCATCGGGGCCGTCACCGTGCCGAAGATGCGCGCGCAGTTCTTCCCCGATTCGGTCGTGGAGGAGGTGAACGTCACCGTCACCTGGGAGGGCGCGGGGGCGGAGGATGTCGATCGCGCCATCGTGCAGGTGCTCGAACCTTCGCTGATCACGGTCGAGGGGGTCGACAGTTCCGAAAGCCGCGCGACCGAGGGCAAGGCGCTGATCACCCTCGAATTCGAGCCGGGCTGGGACATGGGCCGCGCGGTGAACGACGTCGAGCAGGCGATCGCCTCGGCGGGCGATCTGCCCGAGGCGGCCGACGACCCGGTGGTCGAGCGCGGCGTCTGGCGCGACACGGTGACCGATGTCGTCGTCACCGGGCCCTTGCCGCCCGAGCAGCTTGGCCGTCTTGCCGACGAGCTGGTGACGCGGCTTTACGCGGTGGGCGTGACGCGGACGACGGTGCTCGGCATGGCCGCGCCGCAGACGATGATCGAGGTGCCGACCGCGCAGATGATGCGCCATGACGTGACGCTGAGCCAGATCTCGGCGGTGGTTGCCGCCGAGGCCGCGACCTCGCCCGCGGGCGATGTGGCGGGGGGTGCCGCGCGGGTGCGCACCGGCGAGGAGCGGCGCTCCGCGCGCGATCTCGCGCAGCTCGTGCTGCGCACCAATGACGACGGCTCGCTTTTGCGGCTTGGCGATGTCGCGCAGATCCGGGTCGAGGGGGCGAACCGCGCGCGCGCCTATTTCGTCGGCACCGATCCGGCGATGACGATCAACGTCTCGCGCTCGGCCGCGGGCGATGCGATTGCGCTGCAGCACAAGGTCGAGAAAGTCGTCGCCGCGATGGAGCCGACGCTGCCCGCGGGCACCTCGATCGACCTGATCCGCACGCGCTCCGAACTGATCACTCAGCGGCTTGAACTCTTGATGAAGAACGGCGCGCAGGGGCTCGTCCTCGTCGTCGTGCTGCTGTTCCTGTTCCTCAATGCGCGCACCGCCTTCTGGGTGGCGATGGGGATCCCGACCGCGATGGCCGCGGCGCTGACGGTGATGTACCTCGGCGGCATGACGCTCAACATGATCTCGATCTTCGCGCTGATCCTGACCTTGGGCATCGTGGTCGACGACGCGATCGTGGTGGGGGAGCATGCCGATTTCCGCGCCCGCGAACTTGGCGAGCATCCGGTGCTCGCCGCCGAGCAGGGCGCGCGGCGGATGGCCTCGCCGGTGCTTGCCTCGACGCTGACGACGATCGTCGCCTTCGCCGGGCTCACGATCATCGGCGGCTCGATGGGGCGGATGGTGACCGACATCCCCTGGACGGTGATCGCGGTGCTTTCCGCCTCGCTGATCGAATGCTTCCTGATCCTGCCCAACCACATGAGCCATGCGCTCGCCCATACCGCGCAGGGGGCGTGGTACGACTGGCCCTCGCGCAAGGTGAATGCCGGGCTCGAGGTGGTGCGGGTGCGGCTGATGCGGCCGCTGGTGCGGGGCATCCTGCGCGCGCGCTATGCGGTGCTTGCCGGGGCGGTGGCGCTGTTCGCCTCCGCCGTCGCGCTGGTGCTGGGCGGTGCGGTGCAATGGCGCTTCTTCAATCCGCCCGAGCAAAGCTCGGTCTCGGGCGCCTTCGCGATGCTCGCCGGGGCGAAGCGCGAAGATACCGTCGCGCAGATGCAGGCGCTGCAGGCGGCGGTCGACAAGGTCGGCAAGGAATATGCGGCGGAGTTCGGCCGCAATCCGGTCGATTACGCGATCGCGCAGGTCGGCGGCGCCTCGGGGCGCTCGCTCGCCTCGGCCGACAGCAAGGACACCGATCTGCTCGGCTCGATCTCGGTCGAGCTGATCGATTCCGATTACCGCCCCTATTCCTCCGCCGATTTCGTCGCCCGTCTTCAGGCGGAGACGGCGCGGATGCCGCTGCTCGAGGAGCTTTCGTTCCGCTCCTTCCGCGCCGGGCCCTCGTCGGACGGGATCTCGGTGCAGTTCTCGGGCGCCGAGAGCCGCACGCTGAAGGAGGCGGCCGAAGACCTGAAGACGGCGCTTTCCGGCTTTCCCGAGGTCTCCGCGCTCGAGGACAATCTCGCCTATGACAAGGAGGAGCTGATCCTCGATCTCACGCCGCAGGGGGCGGCGCTCGGCTTCGACATCGACACGCTGGCGCGTGAGCTGCGCGCGCGGCTCAACGGCACCGAGGCCGCGACCTACCCCGACGGCACCCGCTCCGCCGCGATCCGGGTGGAGCTGCCCGAAAGCGAGCTCACCGCCGATTTCACCGACCGGATGCAGATGCGTACCCCCGCGGGCAAATGGGTGCCGCTGAGCGACATCGTCACCGTGCGCTCGACCACCGGTTTCTCGACGATCCGGCGCGAGGACGGGCTGCGCCTCGTCGCGGTGACCGGCGATATCGCCGAGGACAATGCCGCACGCGCCAACGAGATCCAGCGCCAGCTGCAGGAGGTGATCCTGCCGCGCATCGCCGAGGAGCGCGGCGTCGACTGGACGCTTTCGGGCGCGGCGCAGCAGGAAAAGGACTTCATGTCCGATGCGATGCTTGGCCTCGCGCTTTGTCTGATCGGGATCTACATCGTGCTCGCCTGGATCTTCGCCTCCTGGACGCGGCCGATCGTGGTGATGTCGGTGATCCCCTTCGGGCTGATCGGCGCCTTCTGGGGGCATTGGCACTGGGGGATCCCGCTTTCCATGTTCTCTGTCGTGGGGCTGATCGGGATGACCGGGATCATCATCAACGATGCGATCGTGCTGATCTCGACCGTCGACGAATATGCCGAGCGGCGCGGATTGGCGCCGGCGATCGTCGATGCGGTGGCGGACCGGTTGCGGCCGGTGATGCTGACGACGCTGACGACGGTGCTGGGCCTGGGGCCGCTGCTTTACGAGAAATCCTCCTCCGCGCTGTTCCTCAAACCGACGGTGATCACCCTCGTCTACGGGCTTGGCTTCGGCATGGTGATCGTGCTGATCGTGGTGCCTGCGGCGCTCGCGGTCGGGCAGGATTTCGGCCGCGACATCCGCGCGCTGCGGCGCGGGCTTGGCGGGCGGCATGGCGCCGCGCAGGGGCTGCGGCTTGCGCTGGGCGGGGCCATGGCGGCGCTGGCGCTGGCCTTCGCCGCGACGCTCGGGCGGGCGATCGTCGCGGGGCAGGGGGTGGGGATGGCGCTTGGCCTCTTCGTGCTGCTCGCCGCGGCGATCACGCTGATCGCGGGTCTTGTCGGCGCGCGGCTCAGCCGGGGCGCGGCGGCGGTGACGGCGGCGGAGTGATCACTCCGCCTGCGGGCAACCGTCGATCTGCACCGCGCCCGCCGCGCTCAGCACGGTGATGCGCAGATCGCCCGGGTCGAGCGCGAAGGGCTTGCCGCTTTCGGGCACGAATTCGGCGCTGGCGATCATCTGCCCGCCCTCGCGGTACGATTCCGAATCCGACACCCACATCGGCGTCGAGCGCAGCTCGAAAAGCGCGACCTCGTCCGCCGCCGGCGGCATGTCGATCGTCGCGGTGACGCGCATGCCGTCGGCGATGGGTTCGAGCGCGCAATGCGCCGCCCCGGGGCGCGGCGCGGGCTCCGCCGCCATCGCGGCGCGGATCTCGGCATCGGGCGCGCCCGGGCCGTCGAGATCGGCGTCGAGTTCAAGCTGCACCGGCACGCAGATGTCGTGACAGACCCCCATGTCGAGATCGGCATTGAGCCGCACCGGCGCCGAGGGATCGGCGGGGGTGATCTCGAGCGGCAGGATCATCTCGTCATGGTAGCCCACGGTGCGCAGCCCGTTCTGGTCGAAGACCACCGGCGCGGGCCAGATCACCTTCACCCCGGCGACGTTGTGCGAGCCGGCGAAGTCGATCCGCGGCGGCACCCCGGCATCGCCCGGCGTGCGCCAATAGGTCTTCCAGCCGGGGTCGAGGTCGATCCGGATCGCGGCGACGCGGTGCCCGTCGGGGGCTTGCCAGCCGTCGAGCAGTTCGGCCCCCTCGAGCCCGGGGGGCAGCGGGGCGGGCGCGTCCTGCGCGGCGAGCGGGGCGGCGGCGAGGAGCAGCGGGGCGAGGCAGGTGAATCGGATCATGTTTCCCGGATAGCGCCGCTTTCCCGCGCAGGCCAAGTCACAAACGCGCCAATTGCGCGCGATCGGGGGCGAGTGATGCGCGCGGGCCTTGATCGGCGGGGGCGATGCGCCCACCTTTGAAACATATCCCCGTTTCGCGAAAGGCAGATCATGGACCTGACCGGCAAACTCCTCGTCGCGATGCCCGGCATGGGCGATCCGCGCTTCGATCATTCGGTGGTGGCGATCTGCGCCCATTCGCCCGAGGGGGCGATGGGGTTGATCGTGAACAAGCCGCTGCCGGAGCCGGGGCTTGGCGATCTGCTCGAACAGCTCGGCATTCCGGTCACCGCCTCCGACCGGCCCGAGGTGACGCCGATCCTCTTCGGCGGCCCGGTCGAGACCGGGCGCGGCTTCGTGCTGCATTCGCGCGAATGGCAGGGGCGCGGCGGCGCGGGGATGCCGATCTCGACCGACATGGCGATGACCGCGACGCGCGACGTGCTCGAGGATATCGCGGCGGGCTGCGGCCCGCATCGGCGGCTGCTCGCGCTCGGCTATGCCGGCTGGGGGCCGGGGCAGCTCGAGGCGGAGATCCTCGCGAATGGCTGGCTCATCGCCGAGGGCAACGACGAGATCGCGCTCGGCGGCGAATACGGCACGAAATGGACCCGGGCGCTGGCGACGATGGGGATCGAGCCGCGCACGCTTTCGGCGACGGCGGGCCACGCCTGAGGCCGGGGAGGGGGCGCTGCCCCCTCATTTCCTTCGGAAATTCACCCCCGAGGTATTTTTGGCAAGATGAAAGCGATAGTCCTTCACCTTGCCCAAAATACCTCGGGGGAGTCTCCGCCCCCTAGCCGCGCGGGGCCGCGGCGCGGCGCAGCCGGTCGTTGATCGCGCGGCCGAGGCCGGTTTCCGGGATCGGGGCCACGGCAATCGTCGCGGCCTTTGCGGCCTGCGCCTGCCGGTCGGCCTCGCGCAGGGCGCCGAAGAGATGCGCGGCGGCCTCGACCAGATCGCCGGTGGGCGAGAGGGTGATTTCGGCGCCCGGACAGGCGGGGCCGAAGCCGATCCAGATCTCGCCCGGCTGCTTCGCCGTCGCGTTCAGTCGCACCGCAGCGCCCGGCGCGTAATGCGAGCTGAGCTGCCCCGGCGCGTTCGGTTTCTGCGCATCGCCACCGGTGGTGAGCGGCGCGCCGAGTGCGGCCTCGAGCGCTTCGGCGGGCAGGCCGCCGGGGCGCAAGAGCGTCGGCGGGTCGAGCATGACGATCGTCGATTCCACCCCCACCGCGCAGGGCCCGCCATCGACCACCGCGGCGATCTTGCCCGACAGGCCTTCGAGCACGTGATCGGCGGTCGTCGGGCTCACCTTGCCCGAGGGGTTGGCCGAGGGCGCGGCGACCGGGCCGCCATAGGCGGCGAGCAGCGCGCGGGCGACCGGATGCGCGGGCATCCGCACCGCCACCGTGTCGAGCCCGGCGGTGACCAGATCGGAGATCCCCGCCGCGGGGCGCAGCGGCAGCACCAGCGTCAGCGGCCCGGGCCAGAAGGCGGCGGCCAGCGCCTGCGCCTGCGGCGAGAAGCGCGCGACCTTTTCTGCCATCTCCATCGTCGCCACATGCACGATCAGCGGGTTGAACCGGGGCCGCCCTTTCGCGGCATAGATCCCCGCCACCGCCGTGCCCGAGCGTGCATCGCCGCCAAGCCCGTAGACCGTTTCCGTGGGGAAGGCGACAAGCTTTCCCGCGGAGAGAAGCGCGGCCGCTTCCGCAAGCCCTGCGGTGTCCGAGCCAAGACGTCGGGTCATAGCGGCTTTCCTCTTGCGTGACGTCGCGTTGTGGTTGAAGGCGCCTTCCCTTGCGGTAACTTGGCGCCGGACTTACAGGACATACGCGCGCCCTTCGTTATTGCCAAGCGCGCCAAGGAGGAAGATATGGCCTACCGCTCGCCGGTTTCGGAAATTCGCTTCATTCTCGACAAGGTCGTGCCGCTCGCACCGCTGAGCGCGACCGAACGCTTCGCGGAGGCGACCGGAGAGACGGTCGAGGCGATCCTCACCGAGGCCGGCAAACTTTGCGACGAGGTGATGGCGCCGCTGATCCGCAATGGCGATCTGACGCCGGCGAAGCTCGAGAACGGCGTGGTGCGCTCCTCGCCGGGCTTCAAGGAAGCCTATGAGCAGATCGCCGAGGGCGGCTGGGTCGGCATCGCCTCGCCCGAGGAATACGGCGGCATGGGCCTGCCGCTGACGCTCGCGATCGCGGTGAACGACATGATGTCGGGCGCGAACCTCGCGCTGCAGCTCAACCCGCTGCTGACCCAGGGCCAGATCGACGCGCTGGAACACCACGCCTCGGACGAGCTCAAGGAGCTGTACCTGCCGAAGCTGATCTCGGGCGAATGGTCGGGCACGATGAACCTGACCGAGCCGCAGGCCGGTTCCGACGTCGGCGCGCTGCGCTCCAAGGCCGAGCCGAACGGCGACGGCACCTATTCGGTCACCGGGCAGAAGATCTTCATCTCCTGGGGCGATTCGGACATGACGAAGAACGTCTGCCACCTCGTGCTCGCCCGCCTGCCCGACGGCGCGCCGGGCACGAAGGGGATCTCGCTCTTCATGGTGCCGAAATACATCCCCGACGAGAACGGTGAGCCGGGCGTGGCGAACAGCCTGAAGGTCGTCTCGCTCGAGCACAAGATGGGTCTGCACGGCTCGCCCACCTGCGTGATGAGCTTCGAGGGCGCGAAAGGCTGGATGGTCGACGGGCCGAACAAGGGCATGGCGGCGATGTTCACGATGATGAACAACGCGCGTCTGAACGTCGGCGTCGAGGGCATCGGCATCGCCGAGGGCGCCTATCAGAAGGCGCTGGCCTATGCGCAGGAGCGGGTGCAGTTCAAACCGATCATCGAGCATGCCGACGTGCGCCGGATGCTCGCCGAGATGAAGGCGGAAGTCTTTGCCGCGCGTTCGATCGCGCTCGCCTGTGCGGTGGCGATCGACCTTGGCCATGCGACCGGTGACGAGGCCTGGGCCGCGCGCGCCGCGCTGCTCACCCCGATCGCCAAGGCCTATGGCACCGACACCGGCATGTGGGTTTCCGATCAGGGCATCCAGGTGCATGGCGGCATGGGCTTCATCGAGGAAACCGGCGCGGCGCAGTATTTCCGCGACGTGCGCGTCACCGCGATCTACGAGGGCACCAACGGCATCCAGTCGATGGACCTCGTCGGGCGCAAGATGATGGACGGCGGCAAGGCCGCGTTCCGCCTGCTGCAGGAGGTCGAGGAAGACGCCAAGGCCGCGCGCGAGGCGCTGCCCGATCTCGCCGAACAGGTCTGGGAAGCGGCGGAGACGCTGCGCGAGCATACCGAGTGGATGATCGGCCAGGACATGCAGGACCGCTTCGCCGGTTCGGTGCCCTATCTCAAAGCCTTCGCCCGCGTGCTCGGCGCGCATTACCACCTGCGCGCCGCCTTTGCCGAGGGCGCCGGCTCGCGTCATGCCAAGCTCGCCGCGGTCTATATCCGCCGGCTGCTGCCGCAATTCGCGGCCGCGCTCGCCGAGGCGCGCGAAGGGGCGGCCGGGCTCTATGCGCTTTCGGTCGAAGACCTGAGCGCATGACCAAGGGGACCGAGCGGAAAGGGCTGCGCTACCCCTGGCCCGATCCGCCGGCCCCGGGCGAGACGATCGAAGTTGCGGAAGGCGTGCTCTGGCTGCGCCTTCCGCTGCCGATGGCGCTCGATCACGTCAATGCCTATGCGCTCGATGACGGCGAGGGCTGGACGCTGGTCGACCCCGGCATCGACACGCCGGCCTGTCGCGCCGCGCTGGAGGCGGCCTTTTTCGGGCCGCTGGCGGGCAAGCCCGTCACCCGCGTGCTCGTCACCCATTACCACCCCGATCACATCGGTCTCGCGGGCCTGTTGCAGGCCTGGGGCGCCGAGCTCTGGACGACACGGACCTCCTGGCTGTTCGCGCGGATGCTGCAGCTCGACGAACAGCCGGTGCCGGTCGCGGAAACGCTCGATTACTGGCGCCTTGCCGGGATGGAGCGCGACCTGCATGCGCGCCGGTCGCTCGAGCGGCCCTTCAACTTTGCCGATTGCGTGCATCCGCTGCCGCTCGGGTTCCGCAATATCGCCGAGGGCGATCTGATCGCGGCGGGTGGGCGGCGCTGGCGCGTGCGCATCGGCCACGGCCATGCGCCCGATCACGCGACGCTCTGGAGCGAGGATGACGATCTGATCCTTGGCGGCGATCAGCTTCTGCCCTCGATCTCCGCCAATCTCGGCGTCTACGCGACCGAGCCGATGGCCGATCCGGTGGCCGACTGGCTGGCAAGCTGCCGCAGCTTCCAGCCGCTTGCGCGCGACGAGCATCTCGTGCTGCCCGGCCACAAGCTGCCCTTCCGCGGGCTGCCGCTGCGGCTGCGGCAGATGATCGAGAACCATACCGGCGCGCTCGACCGGCTGCGCGGCCTGCTCGCGCAGGGGCCGAAGAGCGCCGCGCAATGTTTCCCCGCGCTTTTCAAGCGCCCGATCGGCGAGGGCGAATATGGCCTCGCCCTGGTCGAGGCGATGGCGCATCTCAACCACCTGCTCTTGCGCGACGAGGTCACGCGGGAGGTGGAGGACGGCATCTGGCTCTGGTCGCTGCGCTGAGGCGTGACAGGATGTCGCACATGCGCTACCCCTTGGTCAGGGAGATCAGGGAGGAGAGCCGATGAGCGACTATGTTCCGGGCAAGATGGACATCCGTGTCCAGGAAAAGACATTCGCGGGATTTGTGCATTTCGTGACCGTGGCAGTGGTTGTCATCCTTGCCTTTCTGGTGTTTCTCGCTCTCGCAAACGGCTGAATTCGGGCCGTAGGCTCAGGGATTCAACGTCTTAGAGAGTGAGAGGTCAGGCAGATGCGCCGACTCATCATCTGCCTGCTGTTGCCGCTCGCGCTCGCGGCCTGCGGGGCGCAACCTGTCTGGGCGCCGGACGAGGCGGTGCAGAAGGCGGCGGTGCATACCGGCAACCCGCCTTCGGTGACGCTGTTCACCGTGATCTCGACCCATACCGGGGCGGGCGGCCATTCGGCGCTGATGATCGACGGCTCGCAGCGGGTGATCTTCGACCCGGCGGGAAGCTGGTATCACCCCTGGGTGCCGGAGCGGAACGATGTCGACTATGGCATCACCGACCGGATGTACAAATTCTACATCGACTACCACGCGCGTGAGACCTGGTATGTGCGCGAGCAGCGCGTGCCGGTGACGCTGGCGCAGGCCGATGCGATGATCCATCGCGCCGAGATCAATGGCGCCGTGAACAAGGCGATGTGCGCCAACGACACCTCGGCGGTGCTGCATGACAGCCCCGGTTTCGAGAGCATCCCGCGCACCTTCTCGCCGCTGAAACTGTCGAAGGCCTTCGGCGAGCTGCCCGGCGTGGTGAGCAAGGATCACTACGACAACGACCCCGACGACAATTCCGGGGTGCTGATGATCGAGCAGGAAGAGGCCACGCACGGCACCAATCGGCCGTTCTGATCAACCGTCTTCGGCGCCGGCGTCGCGGCTTCGCGTCGCGGCCCGGATCAGCCGATCAGCCAGAGCCCGAGGTAAAGCGCCGCGAGCCCGCCGATGATCGCGGCGAGCGTGTTGCGCGTGGCGATCCCCACCGCGAGCGTCGCCCCTGCCGCGAGCAGCCGCGCCGGGTCGGGCGAGCCCCCCGTCGCCTGCGGCCAGAGCACGAGCGGCGCGACGAGGCCGGGCAGCACCGCCACGGCGGTATAGCGCAGATAGCGCAGCGCCCATTCGGGCAGCGGCTTGTTGCCGATCAGCCCGAGGAAGGAATAGCGCAGGAAGAAGGTGCCGACGCCAAGCGCGACGATGATCGCCCAGATCGCCGGGGTGCCGTAGAAATCGCGGATCATTCCATGTCTCCCGTGCCGCTGCGCGCCGTGCGGCGTGCGAGCCAGAGCTCGGTCTGCGCCCCGGCCACCATCGCCGCGACGGCCGCAACGAGCAGGCCAAGCCCCGCCGGCAGCATCGCAAGCAAGAGCGCGACCACGATCGACACCGCCGCCGCGACCAGATGCGGGACCGAGCGCAGCATCGGCGCGATCATCGCGAGAAAGGTCACCGGCACCGCGAAATCGAGCGCGAAGGCGGGCGGGATCGCCTTGCCCGCGAGCGCGCCGGCGAGGGTCGCGACATACCAGGTCGGGCAGAGTGGCGTGCAGACCCCGGCATAGAAGGCCAGCTTCTGGCGCAGGCTCTGGCGCGGCGCGCGCTCATAGTCCTGCGCGCTCACGACATAGGACTGGTCGATCATGAAATAGGCGATGAGCGCGCGCTGCCAGCGCCCCGCCTGCCCGAGATGCGGCGCGAGCGACGCGGAATACATCGCCATCCGCAGGTTCACGGCAAGCGCGGTGAGGATCACGAGGATCGTCGGCGCATGGTCGTTCATCAGCTGCAGCGCGGTGAATTGCGACGCCCCCGCGATCACCAGGATCGAGAAACCCATCACCTCGACGAGGCTCAGCCCGGCCTCGTTGCCGGCGACGCCGAAGAGCACGCCGAAGGGCACGATCACCAGAAGGAACGGCAGACCGTTGCGAAGGCCGCGCCAGTAGGCGGCGGAAGGCGGGGAGGTTTCGGGCATGGGGGCCTGCGCAGGGGCTTGAGGATTTGCGGGCAATGGGCCAGTTCTAGGGCCGCTGGGGCGCGCCGCCAAGGGCGCGATTGTATCGGGGGCAATATGCGCATCGCGGGTCTGATTCTGGCCGGGGGAGAGGGGCGTCGGATGGGCGCGGACAAGGCGCTTCTGCCGCTCGCCGGCAAGCCTTTGATTGAGCATGTGATCGAGCGGCTCGCGCCGCAGCTCGACTGTCTCGCGATCTCGGCCAATGGCGATCCGGAGCGCTTCGACGATTACGGCGTGCCGGTGCTGCCCGACCTGCCGGGCGAGGCGGGGCAGGGGCCGGTCGCCGGGCTGCGCGCCGGTCTTGCCTGGGCCGAGGAGGAGGAGGCCGACGTGCTCGTCACGGTGGCGACCGACACCCCCTTCCTGCCCGCGGATCTGGTCGAGCGGCTCGCCGCGCCCGACGATCTCGCCTATGCCACCCACGCCGGGCGGGCGCATTACACCGCCGCGCTCTGGCCGCTGACGATGGGGTTCGTCGTCGACGCGCTTTACGCCACCGGCGAGCGGCGTCTGCGTGCGTTGCTCGACGGCGCGGTCGCGGTGAAATTCCCGGGCGCCGAGGATCCTTTCGCCAATCTCAACACCGCCGAAGACCTCGCCGCCGCCGAGGCGCGGCTCGCGGCCCGGCCGGGGGCGCGCTGATGCGGCTTTCGATCCGCCACGGCGTCACCCCCGCCGAGCGGGCGCAGGCGGCGCGGCTTTACTGGCAGGCCTTCGGCGGCAAGCTCGGCCGGGTGATGGGGCCCGAGCGCAAGGCGCTCGCCTTCATCGAACGGGTGATGGACGCCGATCACGTCATCGTCGCCGCGGACGAGGCCGGCACGATCGCCGGGGTGATCGGCTATCGCACCCAGCGGAGCAGTTTCGTCGGCGGCACCCGCGCCGATCTGATCGCGGTCTACGGCCATTTCGGCGCCTTCTGGCGGGCGCTGGCGCTTTCGGTGCTGGCGCAGGATCTCGCGCCCGGGGAGATCTCGGTCGACGGGCTCGCGGTGCGCGACACGGCCCGGGGGTGCGGCCTTGGCGGCGCGCTGGTCGAGGCGCTCTGCCGCGAGGCGCAGATGCGCGGCTTCGCGCTGATGCGGCTCGATGTCGTGGGGGAGAACCTGCGCGCGCGCGCGCTTTACGACCGGCTCGGCTTTCGGGTTTCGGCGCGGGCGGACAGCCGGCTCACCGCGCTGATCTTCGGCTTCCGCTCGCGTTTCGCGATGGAGCGCGCGCTTTAGTCGAACGTGCCGGTGACGCGGCCGAGCAGCATGAAGGCGCGGGCGGTGCGCGTCTCGGCGAGTTCGGCGACCTCCTGGTCGGTGGCGTTGCGCTCGAATTCCGAGAAGGTGCGGTCGAACTGGCGCAGGAAGTGATGCGCGGCGTCGCGGAAGATCGTGTCCTGCCGCATCCGCCCCGCGGTGAGCGCAAGCGAGGAGCGGTCGCGCACGCCGCCGAGCGCGGCGATCTCGCGGCCGCGTTCCCCCTGCGCGAAGCGGCGCCAAAGCTCGGGCCGGGCGCGGTCGGGGGTGAGGTCGTCCATGAAGATCCCGTCCTGCGAGAGCAGGTTCAGCACGTCCTGCGCGGCGCGGATCAGCTTTGCCATGGTGCGGTCTTCGAGCGCGCGGCGCAGCGCCCGGAAGCCTTCCTTGTCCTCGGCATTGTCGGGGAAGTTCAGCGCGCGGATGAAATCGGCGACCGAGACCGGCGTGGCGAGCTCCTCCGCCGGGGTGCCGAGCGCGAGCACCGGCTGATCCTCGCCGGGGGCGGTTGGTTTCGGCGCGACCAGCGCCGCCTTGCGGTCGGCGGAGGGCTGGGTCGCGGTGCCGTCGCGGCGCGAGGTGAAGGTGGCGAGCGCCGATTCTGCCTGCCGCGCGGCATTGGCGACCTCGTCGAGCTTCTTCTCGAGCGACTGGCCGGCGCGGATCTGGTTCTGGTTCAGCCAGGCCGAGCGCATCGCCTCGACCGAGGCCTTCAGCGCCTGCGCCTCGGCGCGCATCTCGCGCGCGGTGCGGGCGGTGACCGCGGCGACCCAGATCATCACCACCGGCAGCACGATGCCGACCACCGTCATCACCAGCGAGGCGGCGTCGATCCCAGAGCCGCTATGCGGCACGAAAAGCCAGAACAGCGCGACGAGGCCGAGCCAGACGGCGGAAAGCAGCAGTGCCAGCCATTCCGTCGCGCTCACCCGCGCGGCCTCGGGCGCACGCGGGGAGAGGCCCGCGACCGGGGCCTTTTCCATCGGTTTCTCTGCCTTGGGCTCGCACATGCCGGTGCCCTTCGCTCAGGTTCGTCAGATGAAGCGGACGGTCAGAATCTCATAGCTGCGCTCGCCGCCCGGGGTGCGGACCTCGACGCTGT